>DAXF01000017.1 GCA_002506255.1 Methanomassiliicoccaceae archaeon UBA367 | reverse complement strand
CCGAACAATTAGGCGGCGAGGCTATATCCTCCGCTATCTAATACGGGTATTTAAAACAAACCGCCTTCGCCCTTAAGTACAGACGTGGCCCAAAGTATTACCCCGGAGTACTCGTCCTCATCGAAGGCCAGGTCTGCGGGGAGCTGAGAGAACATTCGCGGGGTCATCTCCCCGTCTCCCTTCTTTCCTATGATCCTGCATGCGCAGACATCACAGTATCCGAGATCGCGGCATTCGATTGCCGTTACCTCATACCCAGACTCCTCCAGGCACTCCCTTTCTGCGGCCTCCCGGGGAGTCTCTCCAGGTTCTATCTTGCCCCCGGGCATCTCCCAGCCGTTCCTCTTTTCGTTGTATACCATGAGGAAACCGCTCTCATCCATGGCTACGCAGTAAACGGTCCTGGGCCTTCTGATGATGGCCATGGCATGATCCTTCTCGTACGGTTCCAGAGATACTAGCTCCTCGACGCTGCATCCTCTTTCCCTGAGGCGCTCTGCGACCTCGTTAAATATTCTGGCGGGGGGTGCGGTCACATCCTCGGAGCGCGCCTTTATGCAGAGGATACCGTACGTCGCGCCGTAGCGATTCATGTTATCGAGTATTATGTCCGCCTGTCGTTTCTGTGCCACATCCGCATAGACGATATCCGCGTGGTCCACTATGAATGAGTACTCTCCCGGCACCGTAGCATCGGCCAGTATAGGGTACATGTTGCTCCTTCCGGCAGAGTTCACGATCAGGTCCCTGAATGACCTGGGCGAGAATTCCACGCAGAACACCTTCCCATTTGACACGATATCAGCGATATGGGATGCGGTGGTACCGCTGGCCGCACCCAGGTAAAGGATGTGGCTGTCCTTTTTGAAAGGGAAGGACCTGCCCCCCAGGGCGAAGTATGCGGAGAGCTTGCTCCTGTTGGGATTCCATTCCCTGTACTCCCTGCCTTCAGAGGAGACCAGCTTCTCGCCGTACACCCTCTTCCCCGGGACGAGAGACAGTGTGTGCAGCCTTCCCTTATGAGAGAAGAGGGTCCCGCCGGAGAACTCTAGCGGCTCCATGGGTCGCGGATATCCTTAGTACTACATAAGCGCAACATTAGTTATATTCACAGAATGTTGCGTTTGGCGATGATAGAAGTACTCTCTGCAATAGCCGACAAAGTATCGGAAGCCATAGGTCTGATCCCCTCGGATTCGGACAGGGGCGCCGAGGTATGCATGGGAGCGGATGGCACCCCGACCTCCGAGATCGACAAGATAGCCGAGAACACGGTCCTGATGTATCTGCAGGAGCACGATGTGAAGCTGAACGTGCTGAGCGAGGAGATAGGATTCGTTGATAATGGGGCAGAGGAGACCCTTGTATTGGATCCCATAGACGGAACAACCAACGCATGCATGGGCGTTCCGATGTACACTGTATCCATGGCCGTGGGTAAGGGGACCATGAACGGCATGCGCGTAGCCTATCTGAGGAATCTTTCCACAGGTGACGTTTACACGGCAGAGAAGGGCAAGGGCGCCTACATGAACGGATGCAGGATCAGCGTGAAGGACAGCTCCGATCCGGAGCGCCTGCTGATGATGATATACATGGGAAGCGGGGCATGCCCGGAGGCCTATGCTTTGGCCAAGAGGGTGAAGTCCTCAAGGGCCTACGGATGCGCCTCCCTGGAGATGGCATTGGTAGCCACGGGCAAGGCGGACGGGTTCATGATGGACTCTGAGGTATACAGCAAATCGATCCGGGTCGTGGACATAGCCGCCTCAGCCCTTATACTGCGGGAGGCGGGTGGTGAGATATTCGCCCTTGACGGATCGATACTGGATATGCCCTTGGATCTGGAGCACAGGGCCAACTTCGTTGCCGTGGGGGACAGGAAGGTCTTCGACACGGTGATGCAGGGATCCCGCAGCCATCCGCGCGGAGGGAAGGTCAGTTACGGGATATACGTCAACATGAGCATCCCCGGTGCCGCGGACGTCGCCAAGGAGGTCATGCGTCTGCTGAAGGGAGAGGACATCACACTCGATTCTGCCATAGCTGCCGAGTTTGGTGTGAAAGGTGTTCCCATATCGAAGATGAACGTCGACATGATCATTGCGGTGGGCGGTGACGGAACGATACTCAGGGCGGCCCAGAACAGCGATGCCATGATGTTCGGGGTGAATGCGGGAGGGATAGGATTCCTCACCGAGGCAGACCCATCGGAGCTGGAGGAGAGCATAGCAAGGTTGCGCAGGGGAGATTACACGGTAGAGGAGAGGGCAAAGATACAGGTCTTAAAGGACGGTGAGATACTGGGTGATGCCGTTAATGAGGTGGTCGTTCACACAGATACTGTGGCCAAGATAAGGCGGTTCAGGGTGTATGTGAATGATACGTTGGCTACCGATATGAGGGCAGACGGCATGCTGCTTTCCACGCCCACAGGTTCTACTTGCTACGCAATGAGCCTCGGGGCTCCGATAATAGACCCGGGTGTAAATGCCTGGGTCATGGTCCCGATGGCCGCATTCAGATTCTCGGCGAGACCGATGGTCGTGCCCATGTCCAAGAAGATCGCCATAGAGTGCGTCATGGACAAGGGGTGCATGCTCGTGATAGACGGTCAGAAGGAGGTGCATCTCCCCGGAGGTTCAGTGGTGGAGATGGTGAGCTCCTCCAAGCACGTGCGTTTCGTTAGATTCGATAAGGATTTCTATACCAGGATAAACGAGAAGCTAGTGAACGTACAATGATCGAAGCCATAGATGCAGATCTTCTGGAAGCCATTAACGAATCGGCCAGGTCATGCTTTCCTGATGAATTCCTCTGTCTGCTGACCGCGACGGAAGGTGTCATAGACGAGATGGTACTGCTTCCCGGCACGGTATACGGGGACAGTCACAGCTTCCTGAACGAATGGATGGCCCCCATCGGGCTGAGCCCGATAGGCACCGTGCATTCCCACCCCGGATACAGCAATGAGCCGTCGGAGGCGGATCTTCAGTACTTCAGTAACATGGGCGGGGTGCACATAATCACCTGCCTACCCTATGATGAGGGGAGCTGGAAGGCCTACGATTCGGCCGGCAGGGCTCTGAGGCTCGAGATCAGGCGCTGAGCTTCTTAATGCTCGATTTCACGATGTCCGTAGCTATGCCCATAAGGCTGGCACCGTACATCTTGTCCCTTCCCTCGGCCGTTATGTATGCGGTCTCGTCCTTCTCTGATAGGGTTATAAGGAACCATCCGGACTCCATATCCACTCTCCAGCCCTCCACTTCGCTCAGGTTATCATATTCCAGAGCGAAGACCTGATCATGTATGGACCTGGAGATCTCCTCCTTGTCGCCGTGATACGGGACCGAGAAATCGGATTTGAAGCTGGGAGCGATACCGTTCACGATCTGGCTCAGATTCGTTTCTCCAGCTATCTTGGCCATGAGCGCGCCGGCAGTGATGCCGTCCAGTGAATATGAGACATTCGGGAACACAAAATATCCGTTCATGTTGCCTCCCATGTCAAGTCCCTTCGCTTTTACTGCTTCGCCCAGAGATCTGTGTCCTCTCTTCGTCCACGTTATCTCAGAGGTCTGTAGGGCATCGGTCACAGACAGTGAGGCATCTACTGGAAGCGCGACCTTCTTTGGTTTCATGTTCGCCATGAGCGCAGCGAGGGTTGTTCCTCCGTCCAGGTAGTTGCCTTCTTCGTCGAATACTCCGAGACGTGTGCCATTGCTGTTGAAAGCTATGCCGATGCTGCCGGGACTGGATTTCACAGACCGCGACAGGTTCTTCAGGTTCTGCTCCTCAGGAGCAGGCGCTCTTCCGGGGGATCTGCCGTCGGGGTGGCAATTAATGGAAGTCAGATCGGCGCCCAGATCGGCCATGAGGTGAGGAGCTACGAAGCATGTGCAGTCTGATGCGCAGTCCATGACGACATGGCAGTCCACATTGCCAACGTACTCAGTCACTCTGGATCTGTAGTTCTCCAGGCCCCCGGTCACCTTCCTGATCCTCCCGACGCGGGAGTAGGGAGGGAGCTCCTTCTCCGTTTCCAGTCCGGAGTTGACAGATTTCATCTGAGTGTCTGTGAAAAGGGATCCGTCGATGTTGCTAAGGAACATGCTGTTTATGTCTGTCCTGTCCGGCGACCCTATCATTATGCAGCATTCCGATCCTTTGGAAGAGAAGGGCATGGCGGGCGCGGCCATTCTGCCTGCGTCTCTGACATCTCCGCCGGCCGCAGTTATACCTGCACATACAGCATAGAATGCCATGGTGCTGCTGCGGCGCAGGTTTCGGGAGATTAGCACAGTCTTGTACTGCATCCCGATGGTTTTTCCTACGTTTATTATGAATTCCGGGGAAAGTCTCCCTTCCGTCGTTCCTCTGATTTCAGATGATGTCGTAGGAGCCATTACGACAACTAATCCTGTTCAGTTTGATATATCTTTCAATCAGGGCAGGCATCTCCACTCAGTTCCAAGTTAGGTTTATATACCTTCATTTTCAGAGAAAAGAGGCTGGATAGAAAAAAAATGGAAAAAGTTATATATATTGGCGATAGCAATGTATGTTTTGCTGAGCCAGTAGGCTAAGTTGAGGGGACAGAAAATGGTGATGCAGAAGATTACTTTTGAGAGAGCTAAGACCATAGCTATGAACAAGGGACTGAAACCCGGGAAGGTCAAAGGCACTGACGGGGTACAGTTTACCAAAGGAATGAACGACAGGCTCACTCTGATCGGGTGGGATGAGTTCGAGGCCGCCCTGAAGAA
>DAXF01000072.1 GCA_002506255.1 Methanomassiliicoccaceae archaeon UBA367 | reverse complement strand
CTATCCCTTTTAATCCCGCATCAAGACCTGAGAGAGGCGATTATTCCCGGGAGAACTTCCAGGAACGCCGTCGCATCCTTGTCGGTGGTGTATCTGGATATCGTTATCCTCAGAGCGGACATCGCTTCCGGGGGAGAACGTCCTATGGCCGTCAGCACATGGGACGGTTCCGAGGATCCGGCAGAACATGCGGATTCCGCCGAAGCGGCGATCCCTTTATCACTTAGCCGGAGGACCAGGTCCTTGCCGCTCACCCCTTCGAACCCGAAATGGGCGTTGTTGCACAGCCTGCGGCTCCTGGATCCGTTAAGATATGCGCCATCTATCGAAAGTACGCCTTCGATTATCGAGTCCCTTATCTTCTTCATAACGGCGGTGTCCTTCTCCATGGACGATACGGCAAGCTCTGCCGCCGCCCCCATCCCAACTATCCCGGGAACGTTCTCTGTGGATGATCTCAGGCCGGCCTCCTGGCCTCCGCCAAACACCTGGGGCGACACCTTGATCCCGCTCCTGTGGTAAAGGAACCCCACGCCCTTCGGGCCGTGGATCTTGTGCCCGGAAGCGGACAGAAGATCTATGCCGTCGGCTTTCACATCAAGAGACATCTTCCCGTATGCCTGGACCGCGTCCGTGTGGAATAGGGCACCGTGCTCATGCGCTATCCTCGCCGCCTCCCGGATATCCTGTACTGTCCCGATGACGTTGTTGGCAGCCATGACCGAGACCAGGCCCACATCCCCGTCCATTGCCTCCGCGAGATCTTCCATCCTCAACAGTCCGTCTTCATCCACGCCTATGCTTACCGTCTCGAATCCGCGTCTCTCCAGCTCCGTGCACGTTTCGAGCACTGCAGAATGCTCTATGGCCGTTGTAACGAACTTCCTGCGCCCGGTGCCGGGCATCGCCCCGAGGATCGCCAGATTGTCCGACTCCGTGCCTCCGGAAGTGAATGTTATCTCTGACGGGTAGCATTTCAGCGAGGACGCGACCTGCTCCCTGGCCTTCCTAACGGCGAAGGCCGCCTCCTCTCCCATGAAATGGATGCTGCTCGGGTTCCCGTACCGCGACAAAAGGAACGGGGTAATCGCAGAAAGGACCTCCGGAGCCATTGCGGTGGTGGCGCTGTTGTCTAGATACACCCTTTTCGAGACCATGTGCGTCGCGATTGCTGTTCGGTTGTTAAATTGTTGCGTGAAAAACGGGTTAAACTCACCTTAAGAAATCCTCAATTTTTAGTATATGGCACATATGATTCTTCAAAAACCTAAATATAGTGTAACAATACTCTATGCCCTGCGTTATGGAGGCACGTGCTACAGGTGTAATATGCGCGGGCGTCCTAAATACACGTAACGGTGGCACACCATGTCGATAATATCGGATATTATTCAGCAGAAGAAAAAGGAGAATGTTTTCAAACTTCCCAGGATACAGAAAGAACTTGCCCAGTGCATGCAATGCGGATACTGCATAGATGTCTGCGAGGCGCACGAGCAGACGCCCTGGGAATCCGTCACTCCAAGGGGAAAAATATACTACCTTAAGCAGCTGGACATCAAAGGGGCAGGAGCTATGGACGCCCTCCTCGGAAGGAAGGCGGTCGTGGACCCCTACTTCGTGGATGCGATGTACAAGTGCACCGGGTGCGGGAACTGCGAAGCGGTATGCCACTGCAAGATCGAGCTCGTCAAGCTCTGGGAGGATCTCAGGGCATGGATGGTGGAGAACGGCTACGGACCTCTGCCCGCCCACAAGAAACTGGCCGAGAGGATCGAGGTCGACGGCAACCCGTACGGCGAGCCCAAGGAGAGCAGGGACGCATGGTGGCCGAAAGAAGTCAAAAGAGTGGCTGTTCCGGACGTCGTATTCTTCGCCGGATGCACCGGATCCTACAGAATGCAATACATTCCCGAAGCGGGCGTCAGGGTCCTTGACAGGGCCGGCGTGAAAATGAACACCTTGGGGTCCGAAGAACTCTGCTGCACATCACCCGCCATCAGGACCGGGACCAGGAATCTTACCCTGGAGGCCGCGAGGACAGTCGTCACCAAAGCAGACGCGATAGGCGCTAAGGACATGATCATGACCTGCTCCGGGTGCTACAAGACCGTATCCAACGACTATGGCATGTACTACTCCAGCACCGGGCAGAACGTCTACCATTTCACACAATACGTTGAGAATCTTATCAACGAGAAGAAGCTGCCTCTCAATAACGAGTTCAAGGCCAAAGTCACGTACCACGACCCATGCCACCTGGGCAGGCACGCGAAGGTCTATGAGCCCCCACGCAACATACTCAAGAAGATCAAGGGCCTGGAATTCGTGGAGATGGACCGCAACAGGGAACTCTCCAGATGCTGCGGGGCCGGCGGAGGATACAAGTCCGCCTTCAACGACTTCGCAGTCAACGTAGCAGGAGACAGGATCAGAGATGCTGAGGCCGTCGGCGCGGACGTCATAGTCACCGCCTGCCCGTTCTGCGTCCTGAACCTCAAAGCGGGTGCCAAAAAGATCGGTTCCAAGATCAAGGTACTGGACATTTCCGAAGTACTTCTTCAGGTGACCGCCCCTGTCGAGGCCCCTGCCGCGAAGGCCGCCCCCGAGACGGCGGCTGCGAAACCTGCCGCACCTGCGGCTGAGGCCGC
>DAXF01000011.1 GCA_002506255.1 Methanomassiliicoccaceae archaeon UBA367 | reverse complement strand
ATCGTCGACATGTATTGTGGGCATTCTATCATCTTTCTCCAAATGCGTCATTCCCAAGGGGTCCTGACGTGAATATCGAGCGGATAGACGTTAGTGATTTTATTTAAAGAGTCCGCGACCACCCGGGGAGCGGTGGTAAAGAGAAGCGGAAGCGATGTCATACGTGACACCTCGGCAGCGAAATCCAGGGAAGCCTTCACCGTATCAGCGTCGGTACTGTCCTTCAGATGGGAATTGTTCACTATCCCGGTCGCTTTCAATTTGGAGGCTGCCTCTATGCTGCGAAGGATATCCACGGCCTCTTCCGGCGTCTGGGTCATTGAGCGGTACATGTTGATCACGTAGATCATATCGTAGCCTCTGCTCCTTATCGCCTCAGAATACCTGCCCAGAACCGTGGCTCCAACATCGTCCCCTCCGGCATCTATTATCACCCTGTCGGATCTCGCAAGTGCCACATCCACTGACGGCGGCAATGACGGCGTATCCGCATTGGTGTTAGCGAAGTTCGGCCCTATCACGCGAATTCCGCGCGCTTCCAGGGCTGCACGGTAATCGGATGACCTGAAGTACGGATTCACGATATCCAGATCTATCAGCGTGATCTCGGTGCTCTCGGACGAATCGAAGGCTAGATTCATCGAGAGATTGGTCTTTCCGGCCCCGTAATGGCCGCACACGACCGTTATGGCCTTTCCGAACATGGACGGCGATGCGCATGCAGTCTAAAAAGGCCATGCATATACCGTCCCCTGTCAGGCTGGCATGTCAGGAGGCATGGCGCCCTCATCCCGAGAAGATCATACTGGCAGCCATAGACTGGATGATGCGCTCATTCAAAAGGACGACGAACCGGCCCTTGGAAGAACAAGACCTTCGAACAGTTCTGCATTCTCCGATCCTTTCAATATCAATGGCAAGTATATTTTTAACCGCATTCCGCATCTCATGCGGACATGGAGCCGAATATCGCGGAGATAGCCGAGAGAGTCAGAGCGATAAGGGAAGCATGCGGATTCACCACAGAGGAGATGGCTGAGGCGACCGGTGTTGAAGAGAGCAGGTACATCGAATATGAGTCCGGGACCCGGGACTTCACATTCACTTTCCTTTACAGATGCGCCGAGAAATGCGGCGTGGACATAGTGGACCTTCTTACCGGCGGCAGTCCCCACCTTTCAGAGTACGCTGTTGTGCGCGCTGGCGGAGGACTCCCGATGAAAAGACGCGAGGGGTTCAACTATTACCTTCTGGCTGCCACATTCAAGAACAAGACCGCCGAGCCTTTCCTTGTCGAGGCACCTTACAGGGAGGAGGATCGGGACAGGCCCATAACGCTGTCCTCCCATCAGGGACAGGAGTTCGATTACGTCATCAGCGGGAAGATGACCTTCGTCCTCGAGGACCACCGTACAGAGCTGGGGCCCGGGGATTCCATATACTATGATTCGGGAAGACCCCACGGCATGGTGGCATCCGACAAGGATGGTTGTGTGTTCTTAGCGATAATCATGAAAGAGGAGGAATCCTGTTGAGGAACATAAACCAAAGATATGTCGAGGAGACCTATGACGAAGAGGGTCTTCTGAAGACTATCAGATTCCACTGGCCCGAGAATTTCAATTTCGGCTATGATATCGTGGATGATATAGCCGAGCACGACCCGGACCTGAGAGCCGTGGTCTGGGCCAGCGACACCGGGGAAGAAAGGACATTCACCTTCGGTGATCTTAAGAGGCTTTCCGACAAGACCGCCAACTACCTGATGTCCCTGGGCATAAAGAAGGGCGACAGGGTCATGATCATGATGAAGCAGCGCTACGAATTCTGGTATCTCTCGGTTGCGCTGCATAAGATCGGCGCCATCATGATACAGGCCACCTACATGCTGACGAAGCATGATGTAGAGTATCGCATCAACGCCGCAGAGGTGGAGACTGTGATATGCACATCACAGACCCAGATAACGGACTCCGTTGATGCCGCGGAGAACATACCGTCCCTGAAGAGGAAGATCATCGTAGGGGCCCCCAAAGAAGGGTGGCTCAGCTTCGCAGAAGGCGTGGATGAGGCTTCCGATAAATTGGAGAGGATACAGACAAAAGCGGACGACATAATGCTCATCTACTTCACATCCGGCACCGCAGGGAACCCAAAAATGGTGATGCACGATTACACGTACCCGCTGGGACACATACAAACGGCGAAGCACTGGCAGAACGTCATTCCCGGAGGGCTCCATTTCACGGTATCCGACACGGGTTGGGCGAAATCCGCCTGGGGCAAGATATACGGCCAGTGGATAATGGAATGCGCCGTGATGGTCTACGAGTACGATAAGTTCGATCCTTCGGATATTTTGAGGATAGTGGAGAAGCACAAGGTCACTAGCCTGTGCAGCCCCCCCACGATGTTCAGGATGTACATCAATGCCGGGCTCGAAGGCCACGACCTCTCCTCTTTGAAAAGCTGCACCATAGCCGGAGAGGCTCTGAACCCCGATGTTTTCAAAACCTGGCACAAATCCACCGGCATAATGCTGATGGAGGGTTTCGGTCAGACGGAGACAACCGTCCTTATCGCTAATCTAAGGGGAATGACCCCGAAACCCGGGTCCATGGGGAGACCGACACCCCAGTACGTTGCTGATATCGTCGACGAGAACGGCAAGCCCTGCGCACCCGGTGTCAACGGGGAGATCGTCGTCGGCATAGAGCCCAGACCTCCGGGGATGATGATAGGGTATTATAGGGACCCGGAGAAAACGGCTAAGACCCACTACGGAGGGTACCACCACACCGGAGACATCGCATGGAAGGATGAGGACGGTTACTTCTGGTACATAGGCCGTAACGATGATGTGATCAAATCCTCAGGTTACAGGATCAGCCCCTTCGAGGTGGAGAGCGTTCTCGTCGAGCATCCTTCTGTGTTAGAATGTGCCATTACCGGCGTTCCGGACCCCGTGCGCGGACAGGTCGTCAAGGCAACCATAGTTCTTAAGAAAGGCTATGAGCCGGACGAGGAGCTCAAGAAGGAGATCCAGAAATTCGTGAAGAAGAGCACGGCACCGTACAAATACCCGAGGATCGTCGAATTCGTGCCCGAGCTGCCCAAATCCATAAGCGGCAAGATAAGAAGGCACGTCATACGTGACAAGGACGCTTCCGACAGCGCCTAGGCAAAGGAAGAAAATGACCGAGAGGATAAACCGGACTTTCACGATCAGGGTCCCCGACAAGCCAGGGGCCTTCATGCTGGTGACAAGGATCATAAAGAAGCATGACGGCAACATAACCCGGGTCAGCTACAACAAGGCCCTGGACCTTAACACCCTGTTCGTCGAGGTAAGGGCAGAGCACGGGGAATTGGACTCCATTGCGGAAGAACTCTCAGCGATAGGTTTCCTGGAGGATACCATAACCGATGCGAGGGTCGTGGTGGTGAGCATAAAGATCAGGGACGAGCCGGGAGG
>DAXF01000004.1:540-4085 GCA_002506255.1 Methanomassiliicoccaceae archaeon UBA367 | reverse complement strand
AAGAGGACTCTGGCCTTTATGTTGGCTATTTCCCTCAGCTCCGGTACCGCATCGACCAGTTCCGAAGCGGACATCGCCGGGCGAACCGCTCCTGTACGATAATCCACGAATGAGGCGATCGTGCCTCCGGTGCTGACAAGTGTAAAGTTCGGGAGCCCTTCCCTGGGCTCCGGCTCCTCCCTTTTTACAGCAACGGAGCTGGGTCTTTCTATGACCTCTATTACGCTTTCCTCAAGAACACGGATTCCCAGGTTATACCCGCTCTTCATCTTCAGTATCAATATATCCGGGGCACTGAAATCGTGATGAGGCATCAGCCTTCCTATGTACTCCTCATCCCCATTCTTGAGGGATATGCGGCTACCTTCTTTCGCATCGGCCTCTTCAAGCTTCTTTGACAGCATTTCAGAATATACCATGATCCTTACCTTCCGAACAACTTCTTGGAGATCTTATTGCCTATGCCGCGCCCTATGGCAGAGGCGGCATTGCCTATGGCCCTGTCCACGGTCTTCTCCGTGCGCGACTTGGTCTTCCTGGTTCCGGAGGAGGAGGTCTTCTTTTTAGGTTTCTCCTTCTCTGTTTCCTTGGCCTCCTTTATCTTTGCCAATTCCTCATAGGCTGTTTCCGCGTCCACCCTCTTCCTGTACTTGGAATAGAGAGTGCTGCTCTCCACCATCATCCTGTAATCTTCATCATCTATCGTCCCCAGGAAAGACTGCGGCGGAAGGATCATCGCCCTATCCACCACGGACGGACTGCCCTTCTCATCAAGGAAAGAAACTAGCGCCTCCCCCGTTGCCAGCTCCATTATAGCATCCGCGGTCTTGAATCCGGGGTTGCTACGGAATGTCTCCGCTGCCGCACGCACCGCCTTCTGCTCTTTCGGGGTATAGGCTCGAAGGGCATGCTGAACCCTGTTGCTCAGCTGTGCCAGTACTCCGTCAGGTATATCGGACGAACTCTGGGATATGAAGTATATGCCCACGCCTTTGGAGCGGATCAGCTTGACTGTCTGCTCCACCTTCTTCGTCAACGAGGGAGATGAGTCGCTGAACAGCATGTGGGCCTCATCGAAGAAGAAAACCAGCTTCGGTTTGTCAAGGTCCCCTACCTCCGGAAGAACATCGAACAGCTCTTCCATGAGCCAGATCATGAATGTCGAATATAGCTCCGGGTTCCTTGCCAATTTGACTCCCGACAATATATTGATCATACCGCGTCCGTCCGGCGCAGTGTTCATCCAATCCCTGATATCCAAGGCGGGTTCGCCGAAGAACATGTCTCCGCCTGCATCCTCTAGGGCCATCACCGATCTCTGTATGACACTCATGGATTGGGGATTCAGGCTGCCGTATTCATCCTCGTAATCCTTCCTGTGTTCGCTTATGAAGCTTACTGCAGCCCTCAGATCCTTGGTGTCGACAAGTCCCCATCCCTCATCCTGGCATATCCTGAAAACCATCCTCAGGACGTCCGCCTGGACGTCGGACATGCCCATGAGCCTTGAGAGGAGGTCGGTTCCCATTGATTCCAATGTCGTCCTTACCGGATGCCCCCTCTCCCCGTAGATGTCCCAGAACTCGCATGGATACCCCTTGAAAACGAATCCGTCGACGCCGAGAGAGGATATTCTCTTCCTCATGCCCTCGCTTTCCTTCCCGGCCCTGCAGAGGCCCCCGACGTCGCCTTTTATATCAGCCATGAAGACCGGGACCCCCATGGCACTGAATGACTCCGCCATCACCTTAATCGTGACAGTCTTGCCGGTTCCGCTGGCACCTGCGATCAACCCGTGCCTGTTCGCATACTTCGGAAGGAGATGGATCCTATCATCTGCTTTAGCTATCCATAATTTCCCGTCCGCATACATGATAGGGCCTTCCCTTACGACGTTGGTTATGAGTCTTCCCCGTAATGATACTTTGCGCGCGCGAAAGCCCCTTAGGAACACGGTACTGACCCGCGGGGTTGGGCAACGGTTAATACCGATTAGCTGATTCGAGAGAGCATGCACAAGATCACCGACGTCAGCATGGAATACGACGTCCTTCGGGAGAACAGCAAATTGGCCCGCGAGAACTATGAGCTGCTGAAGGAGCACGACATAATGTCGGTGGACTTCATGGGCTCCATCGGGTCCGGGAAGACATCACTGATAATCAAGATAGGCGAGAAGCTGGCCGCCAAAGGGCTAAAGGTCGGGGCCATCGCCGGCGATGTCACGGGAGAGGATGACTTCGGGAGGATGAAGAGGGCCGGCATAGACGCCTACAACTGCAACACGGGAAAGGAATGCCACCTGGATGCGAACATGATACACAGAGTATTGCATCAGATGGACCTTGACAGCATCGACGTTCTGCTGATAGAAAACGTAGGCAATCTCGTTTGCCCCGCTGATTTCCCCCTGGGAGCGGACATGAGGGTCGTCGTCATATCCGTGACTGAGGGCGACGATATGGTCAGGAAGCACCCCGACATATTCCTCCACTCAGACGTGGCCGTGCTGAACAAGATCGATATCGCCGATGCAGTGGATGTGGATCCTGAGATAATCGCCGGCGATTACTCCAGGCTCACCGGCGGAAGATGCGGCATCATGATGTGCAGCGTGAAGAAGGACAAGGGCGTTGATGAGATAATCGCAGAAATGGGGCTGTGAAAATGCGGGTTCTTACCGTAGGCGGTGGCGGAAGAGAGCATGCGGCTGTGGAGGCCTTCCACAGGGCCGGCTCCGAGATATACGCGGTGATGAAGAATGCCAATCCCGGGATAATAAGAAGAGCGAAGAAATACGCCCTGATCGACGAGAAGGACGTCGGTAATGTTCTCAAATTCGCCCTTGAGAACTCTGTTGAGCTGGCATTCGTCGGCCCGGAGGCTCCTTTGGAGGTTGGAATAGTGGATGCCCTCGAAGAAGCGGGGATATCATGCGCATCGCCTACCAAGGCAGCCGCCAGGATAGAGACCTCGAAGTCGTTCATGAGGAATCTTGTGAAGGACCACGGCATAGAGGGGAATCTGGGATTCGCATCCTTCGACAATGCAAAGGATGCAGAGGAATACCTGAAGAAGATCGACCACGAGATAGTCGTCAAGCCCGTGGGACTTACCGGCGGCAAAGGAGTCAAGGTCCAGGGCGAGCACCTCCACAGTTTCGGGGAGACAATGGAGTACATCAACGAGATCTTCGACCAGAACATAGGCGGGGCGGGAGTGATACTCGAGGAGAGGGCCGTAGGAGAGGAATTCACCCAGATGGTGTTCTGCGACGGCAAGAACATAGCCCCGATGCCCCTGGTTCAAGATCACAAGAGAGCTTATGAGGGGGATGTGGGGCCCAATACCGGAGGAATGGGATCGTATTCCGATGCGGACCATCTGCTTCCCTTCGTTACGAAGAAGGACAGGGAGGATGCGCTGAACATCCTCAGGAAGATCGTCAAAGCGATGTCAAAAGAGGGCTGCCCATACCGCGGCCCTATGTACGGGCAGTTCATGCTCACCAAGAACGGCCCGAAGATCATCGAGATAAACGCCAG
>DAXF01000004.1:0-410 GCA_002506255.1 Methanomassiliicoccaceae archaeon UBA367 | reverse complement strand
AAGATCATCGAGATAAACGCCAGGTTCGGCGATCCGGAAGCAATGAACGTCCTCCCCATCTTAGAGGACAGTTTCGAGGACATATGCCGCACGATGGCAGGCGGCAATATGAACGAGATCGTAAGATTCAGGAGATCCGCTACCGTCTGCAAATACGTCGTACCGGAAGGATACGGCACCACTCCTGTTCACGGCAAGGACATAGCCGTGGATGAGGACGGGATAGCTTCCGAAGGAGCCAAGGTTTTCTATGCCAACGTTGACGTGATCAACGGGAGGCTTGTTACCGGCAGATCCCGCTCGGTGGGCATAGTCGGTATCGCAGGGAGCCTAGCAGAAGCAGAGGAGAAGTGCGAGAGGGCCCTCTCACATGTGAGGAGCGACCATATATTCGTTCGTCACGACATAGG
>DAXF01000026.1:3599-3813 GCA_002506255.1 Methanomassiliicoccaceae archaeon UBA367 | reverse complement strand
AGCTTTCACGGATCATAAGAGGCAACGGCATGATAATGTTCTCTGTTCGCAATAAATATGACAAATGCTACGGTCTGGGCGAGAATCTGCACGAGGACGTTTGGGAATACAACGGATTCGCGGTCAGATACTTCTCTGAGGAAGATCTAGACATTATATCGGAAAGATTCGAAGTGCTGAGAACTGACCGATTCGGGGAGGACGGCAGGGACCT
>DAXF01000026.1:1102-3339 GCA_002506255.1 Methanomassiliicoccaceae archaeon UBA367 | reverse complement strand
TTCCAGGTCCCCGAGGGTGATCGGTCCGACCCTTACACGGACCAAGCGGACCACATTGTAGCCGAAGTGCTCGCACATCCTCCTTATCTGAAGATTCAGACCCTGGGTTATGATTATCCTGAATCTGTACTTGCCTATTCGCTCTACCACGCATGGCCTTGTAACTGTATCTAAGATGGGCACTCCTGCGGCCATGCTTTTGATGAATCTCTCATTTACAGCCTTGTCAACGGTTACGATGTATTCTTTCTCATGACCGTGCCTTGACCGCATCAGACCGTCAACCAGCTCTCCTTTGTTGGTCAGCAGGAGCAGTCCTTCCGAGTCCTTGTCCAGCCTCCCTACGTAGGTTATCCTCTTCGGGTAGTTTATGTAGCTTATTACGTTGTCCTTCTCTTCCTCGGCACTGGTGCATACGAGGCCTTTGGGCTTGTTGAATAACAGGAGCACGGAAGTCTCCTCCCTCTTTATCGGTTCGCCGTCCACAGAGACCGCGCTTCCGTCCTTCACTGTGTCCCCGGGCACCGCCGTACGACCGTCAATGGATACTCTGCCCTCTTCAACGAGCTTATCAGCCTGTCTTCTGGAACACAGGCCGGAATCGGCAATGAATTTGTTAATGCGGGTGCCCATGGTAAGTCAACACAGGATTAGTAGAAAAAAGGATGTTCATAAGAGGTTTGGGGGAGGGCTCACTTCGTTTCTTCGTGGATATGATCGTACTCTCCCTTCTGCATCCACTTCGGACCGATCCAATTCCATCTGCCCAGCAGATGCATGACGGCCGGCACCAGATATGTGCGCACCAGCAGTGCATCCACCAGAATGGCGAACCACAGGGCGAATCCGAACTGCTGCAGCATCGGCGAGGACGAGAGCATCATGGTACCGAACGCAGAGCTCATGATTATCCCGCATATGGTGATCACCGCCCCGGTGCTCTCCAGCGCATGGATGATGGCATCGTCGTTGCTCATCCCCTTGGAGACGTTCTCCCTGATACGGGTGGTGAGCAGGATATCATAGTCCATGCCGAGACCCAAACATACCACGAAGAGCACGATGGGCAGGATCCAATACACCGGGATGCCAAGGACCCCTGCGAACAGAAGGTGCGTCAAGCCCAGCGTCCAGACTATGCTCATGACTATCGTCAGTATAGCACGCAGAGGCGTGAGGTACGACTTCATCACGAAGAACAGCAGTATGAATATGAGCACCATGACCAGCACCTCGATGAGGAAGAACTCGTCACTGACCACCTGAGATACGTCATAGGTGAGGGCCGTCGCTCCGGTGACATATGTGGCACCGATCAGTTCCGCATCCTTGTCCTCGGCGACGATGCTCCTTATCTCCCCTATGGTGCTCATAGATTTGTCTGAAGTGGGGACGTCCTCCAGCATGACGGTCATCTTGATGTACTGACGGCCGTCGTGAGATGATGATAGTGTTCCCATCATGTAGTTCAGGATATAATCTATGACCTGGCCTCTGTCAGATATGGCAGTCCCCGAGAAGGAAACAAAGGCAGACCATTCTGGGTCACTCATATCTTTGATCCCTTGAACCAAAGTCCTTACTTCTACAGGAAGAGAATCCAGCAACAAATCCTGATCTGCAGGATCTATTGCGTTCCAATAAATGAGGCCCATTACCGATCCCACATTATCGTTCTTAGCCTGAAGACCTCCGGCAATAGTTCCTATGTGCCCTACATATTGAATGCCATATTCGGCATCCCAATTGAGAACCCCAAGTGTCAGGGTTCCAGATTCTCCGAATAAAGAGGCAGGTATATCGAAAGGTACCAGTTCCGCCACGTTGTGGTTTGCTTCTATCACGATGTAAGTGGGCATCAGAATGCCCCCGTCTGCGTTCTCCACAATGGAGTTCACACCGCTCTTGGACTCACTGTCAGACATCACTGCGATAGAATCGTAGGATGATGTGTGCGTCGTCGCCACGTATGCCATCGGCACAGTGATCAGAAGAGCGGCGGCGACTATCGCGCCGGCGTGCCTCAGGGCGAAGGCTGAGGATGCCTTGAAGTACCTGGCACCTAGCCTGGACATCTTCCCGTAGCTCCCTCTCATGGCCTTACTGCCCTCTTTGTAGGTCTCCACCTTGGAGGGCCAGAATATCCTGTCACCGATAACGGCGATGACTGCCGGTATCAGAGTAAGAGCGGCCAACAGCGCGAAAACAATACCGAGGGCCATGACCGTGCCCATGGA
>DAXF01000026.1:0-942 GCA_002506255.1 Methanomassiliicoccaceae archaeon UBA367 | reverse complement strand
CCCATGGAGCTGATCATCTCATAACTGCATATGGACATAGCACCGAATCCGATGATGACGGCGCATCCGGAAATGGTAATGGATTCTCCGGCCCATACTATCGATTCCTTCAGTGAATCGTGATGGTCCTTGCCGGATTTCCTTTCCTCACGATACCTTGCCATTATGAAGATGCAGTAATCGCATCCCGCCCCCAGCATGGACACGAGCACCAATGTGCTTGTGATGTAGTAAATGGACATTATCTGCGCCAGACCCAGCATCACCATGAGGGTTATCGCATACGCGAAACCTATCACGATAGGCGGAGTGGTCGCGGATATTACGGACCTGAAGAAGAGCCCGATCAGGACCAGGATAAGGAGGATGGTCACCGGATCTATCCTCTTGACGTCCTCCATGGAACTGGCTTCTGTATCATGGTATATGGCAGCGCTTCCGGTCACATATGTTGTGGGATTAATGGTGTCAGTCTTGGTGTCTGAGACAAGATCCCTAAGGCTCTGCACCTCGGATGAAGGGTCGTATGCCTCAGGGAAACTGACGGAAACGAGGAATACACCACCTACCCCTGTCGAAGAATAAGGTCCTATGACGGTCGCCACAGCCTTTTCGCCTTCGGTCGTTGNNGTATCATGGTATATGGCGGCGCTCCCGGTCACATATGTAGCGAAACCGGTGGCGTCGGGAATGGTTGGATCCTTCTTGGTTTCTGAGACAAGATCCCTAAGGCTCTGCACCTCGGATGAGGGGTCGTATGCCTCAGGGAAACTGACAGAAACGAGGAATACACCGCCTGTTCCCGTTGACGAGTAGGGTCCTATGACGGTCGCCACAGCCTTTTCGCCTTCGGTCGTTGAATATCTCAAAGGCACCGCTGTTGCCAGAAACGTAGCGAATGGGGTCGCAGATGTCTTTTGGGCATCGTCATCGTATTCTACG
>DAXF01000056.1 GCA_002506255.1 Methanomassiliicoccaceae archaeon UBA367 | reverse complement strand
AACAGGGTGAAAAACATCGAAGCACAGCAGTACAGCAGGCACGAGTGCCCCTCATGCCACCACCTCTCCGTGAAAAGGGTCAGCTCCGGGATCTGGAACTGCAGACACTGCGGCGTCAAGTTCGCCGCCGGTGCCTACAGCCCGAAACAGAAGAAGAGCACGCTCCTGATAACAGAGTGAGGCAGGAAAGATGTACAAGTGCGGCAAATGCAACGAACCGATAAGGAACGTCAACGCCCTGGGCCTTCAGTGTGAGAAGTGCGGATCCAAGATCTTCTACAAGGAAAGGTCCAACGTAAAGAAGGTCCTTAAGTCCGACTGATTGCCATGCTCAGCGCCGTCCTGAGAATTGAATCCCCTCACTCGGGGATGATCCTGGAGACGCTGAGTCCGGAAGCGGGCAGAGAGCTGCCGCGCACCAAGGTGTCGGTCAGCGGCGACGGGGGATCGGTAACGGTCTCCTTCGAAGCCTCTGACTCCACCGCCATGCGCGCTGCTCTCAACTCCTATCTGGGTTGCATAAAGATAACCGAAGACATAAGCAAAATCACAGGTGAATAAGATGAACAACATGAGTCCACAGCTGCAGAATCAGATCGCTCAGTTCCAGCAGGTGCAACAGCAGCTGCAGGTGACCTCCAATCAGAAGATCCAGATGGAGGCCCAGAAGAGAGAGATGGAAAGGACCATCGAGGAGCTCGGAAAAGCAGAGGGTGATGTGTACAAGAACGTAGGCTCCCTCCTGATGAAGGTCAGCGACAAAGAGGAAGTGAAGAACGAGATCCAGGAGTCCATAGAGACCATGGAGATCCGCATCAAATCCTTGGACCGCCAGGAGAAAGGGCTTCGCGAGAAGTACGAGAACCTGCAGGCTGTCATAAACAAATCCCTCGGTCAGGGCACCGAGTAAACCTGTCGCCGGCCCGTTCCGGCGACATGCATTTATCTTTATCAAATAATTCGGGAGCGGGTTGATCCCTTTGAATGCTCTTGATGTAAAAGATCTTTACAAAAGCTACGGTGAGTTCAAAGCCCTTGATGGAGTGAGCTTCTCAGTCAAGGACGGAGAGATATACGGCCTGATAGGTCCCAACGGAGCCGGTAAGACAACCGCTCTTCGCACCATATCCACCCTTTTAACGATAGATTCCGGCGAGATAGACGTATACGGCATCAGCGTGAAGAATGAGCCCGACAAGGTCAGGAAGGTAATAAGCTACCTGCCGGAGGATGCCGGGGCATACAAGGACCTTACCGGAAGGAAATACCTTACATTCATGGCCAACTTCTTCGCCGACGGCGATGCGGCGAAGTCAATGGTTAAGAGAGGCATCGAGATAGCCGACCTTAAGGACAGGATAGATTCCAAGGTCAGCACATACAGCAAGGGCATGATGAGGCGCCTGCTGATAGCCAGAGCCATAATGCCGCAGCCCAAGCTTGCGATACTTGACGAGGTCACTTCAGGCCTGGACGTTGTGAACGCTTATGAGATAAGGGGTATCATTAAGAGCATCGCCGGGCACGGCGTGTCGATATTGCTGTCGTCCCACAACATGTTCGAGGTGGAGTTCCTCTGCGACAGGGTGGGTATGATAAACAAGGGGGTCCTCGTGCAGGAAGGTACTCCTGAACAGCTCAAGGCCAAATTCAGTGCCAACAGTCTCGAGGAAGTCTTCGTCAAGGCGGTGGGCGAATGAACCATCTACTGAATCTTATCAGGAAGGAGCTCAGGGAGCTTCTCACTCCCGGCACCATAGTCACAATGGTGGCGATGGCGATGATCTTCGTCGGCATGGGCGCTATGATAAGCGAGCAGTCCGACCAGGCCGGGAGCGATCTGGCCGGCATGAAGTTCGGATATTGCAACGAGGATGTGGCGGGAGACGACTCATACTCGACGGGCAATCTTGCTACCTTAGGCGGCATGGAACTGACCTCTGAGGAGGTATCATCCTCAGAAATGGTGATGAGAACCATGAGCGAAAAGGGTCTGGGTTTCATATTGGTCATAGATGCCGATTTCTCTGAGGATGTTGACGATGCCCGTCAGGGTAAATTGACTGTTTATTACAATCAGAAGGGGCTGAGCATGTTCGATTCCACCTCTTCTGCGGTCGCATCAATAATACTGGCTGAGTTCGACAGGCTCGTATCCGACGATTACCTTATCAAGAACGGAGTAGCCGATACAGATTTCGTAAGATCCCCCACAGGCATAGAGAGTCAGAGCACCTTCCTCAACGGCAAGGTGTATGAGGGGGTCACGCCGGAGCAGATAGTCAACGCCGTCTCCATGCAGCAGATCTTCATACCGATCATAATGATGCTCGTCATAATCATGATAGGGAGCATACTCATCTCCTCCATGGGCAATGAGAAGGAGAACAAGACACTGGAGACTTTGCTAACGATGCCCGTGAAGAGAACGACCGTGGTCACCGGTAAGATCATCGGGTCCGCCATCGCCGGACTCCTCTTCGCCCTGGTCTACATGTTCGGGATGTACTATTACATGAACTCGATCACCGGCACCTCATTGTCCGGCGGGATATCCCTGTCAGACATCGGACTGACCCTCAGCACTTTGGATTGGGTCATCGTGACGGTCTTCATGTTCCTGTCCATAATATGCGCTCTCGGACTGTGCATGATTTTGGGGGCATTCGTGAAGGATTACAGGGCCGCCCAGCTCTACGTGATGCCGATAAGCATACTGGCCATAATCCCCATGGTCCTCACGGTCTTCTCAGACTTCCAGAGCATGTCCCCTGTGCTCCAGGCCATCGTATTCATGATACCGTTCTCGCATCCGATGATGATCATGAACAGCCTGCTGATGGACCAAACCCTCTTGGTCGTCGGCGGTCTCGTGTACATGGTGGCCTTCGCCCTGCTGAGCATATACGTTACCGTCAGGATATACAACTCTGACATACTGCTATCCGGATGGGGCAAGATGGACAAGCTCAAGAAGAGCCTCGGGAAGAAATGACCCATAATCCAGAAGAGACAGTGCTCAAGGTCGGGGGATCGGACAGCGACCGTTACGACAGGAT
>DAXF01000043.1 GCA_002506255.1 Methanomassiliicoccaceae archaeon UBA367 | reverse complement strand
GGTTTCATCATCATAGCCACCGGCACGACCATAAATGATTGACTATTTTAACGTTGCCGTGCGCGCCCTTATATGAAGGCGCCCACGGCGGGAGCGTCCAACCTGTCCATATCATAGAATACTATCGCTTCCCGAATGCCGTCTGCACCGAAGCCAGTCCCCATGAAAGCATCCAGCATGGATGCTCTCCACAGAAGGTCAGCAACCGATACCGCCAATGACCCTGCGTACACATTCTCCATCGGGTCCTCATACCCCAAGTCGTCCATCTTGTAGAATACACTGCCGAGGAAGCTCTCCCGGGAGTTCAGCAATCCTATGTAACCGGTCAGAATCTGCATACCTTCCGCATCCGGCTTACCCAACTGTATGGATTCCGGCCTGACGGAGTCCACTTCCTCCAGATCCCCTGCGTCCGTCAGAAGGTACCATGTGACCCTGTCTCCGGACGCCTGGAACATATTCCATCCGAAGTCCGGAGCGCAATACACCGGGAGATTCAAAGGATCCTCTGAGGACATTGATGACAGGGAGGCTTCCATAGCCTCTGCCCTCAGCTCCTCCGGGTCGACTTCACCACGGAAATCGATTCCGGATATGGAAACTGGGTCATCATCAAGGGCCGCTCCCAGGATCTCGGCTATGCTTATCGGGTCCGTGAATCTTTGAATGTTTGAGTTGATATCGGCCCTTATGGACTGTGTGTCCCCCATCACTCCGGCATCGGCACATATCGAGTAGAACTCCTCGTAAACAGCCATGGACTCCCTGAGCGCCTTGGCCATGCGGTCCTGGGACTCGGAAGCGATCTGCCTGGCCTCCGATTCCGCATCTGCCCCCCTGCCTGTCCAGACTCCTCTGCAGGAAAGGTCAAGCTCTGCGGATATCCTGTCCCCTGCATAGAAATGGAACGGATACTGCCTGCAGAAGGTCGGCCTTTTGCCGTAAATGTCGCACTTTCTGTTGTTCAGGAATACACAGGATCCCTGTCCTTTCTTCAGCGCTATGGAGAATCCGCCAGAACCGTTCCGCAACATTGCCTTCGGATGGGATGTTCGGAAATATGAGCGCTCTTGTGGCAAAATTTCAGGCTGGCACAAACAGCACATGCCGCATCCAGGGAGGCACTCCGCCTTCCTGCCGCTCAGACCGGAATAATCGATCTCAATCAAAGAGATCCTCTCCGCAACGGGAACCGCAGAACTCCCCGCCTCTTATCTGCACATTGCCTCTGACTATCACTGTGTCCGCCATGATCGCGTCCTTCCCTTCGTAAGGGGTGTAACCTGCCTTGCTATGAAGAACATTCGCATCAATAGGCACCATCTTCTTAGGATCGAATACTGCGAAATCCGCATCGTATCCCTTGGCGATCTTCCCTTTATTCACAGAGAACGCTTTCGCCGGGTTCGCCGACCCCATACGCACCAGCTCTCCGAGGTTCATCTCGCCCTTCTTCACCATGGCCATGAACATCGGTACGGCCGTCTCTACCCCGGGCACTCCGCTGGGCGCCCGATCGTAATCAGAGGATTTGTCCGTGAGCGTATGGGGGGCATGGTCCGTCCCGATCATGGTGACCTTCCCTCTGACGAATGCCGCGAAGAGCTTCTCCCTTGTGGAGGAATCTCTGAGAGGAGGATTCACTTTCAACAACGCGCCGTCCTCTCCGGAAGAATCCAGAAGCAGATGGTGAGGTGTGACCTCCGTTGCAAATCCAAAGGATGATGCAAGAGCCAGAGACTCCGCATTCGTAACATGGCATATGTTCAGCGGCATTCCCTTGTACCTTCCCAGCCTCCTTATGGCGCTGTACTCCGCCTCCGGAGGGCGATTTCGCATATGGTCCCTGTCATTCCTCTCCCCGTCCCGGCGTATGAGGTTGTCATCTTCCGCATGAACGCTTATCCTCTTGCCGGTAGGGGCTATCGCCGCCATGGCACGTTCTATGAGAGCATCGTCATTCATCAGGATTTTGCCTGTGGTCGAACCCATGAAGAGCTTGAAGCCGGCCACTCGGTCTGCGACCGCGGCCACATCCAGATCCTTGGTAATCGCCGCGAACAGACCATAATCCACATACGCTTTGGAGCTGACCGCCCTCTTCTTGCTCTCCAGCGTCTTGATGCCTGTCACAGGCGGTTTCGTATTTGGCATATCCAGGATGCAGGTCACTCCCGCATTTAGCGCGGACATCGTGCCTGTGCCGAAATCCTCCTTGCCGGTCATCCCGGGATCCCTGAAGTGAACGTGGGGGTCCATGAATCCAGGCAGGACTATGCGGTCCCCCAGATCCATCCTCTCATCGCCTCCGCGGACAAGATTTCCTATTGTCGCGATCTTCCCGTCCTCGATACCGACGGCTGTGTTCTTGAGCTCCCCGTTTAGGAAGAATCTGCCCTCTATTACTAAGTCCGTGAAATCACCTCAACGACATTGCCGCGAGGCGTCTCCTCTGTGAAAACCTTTCCTCTGAAACATTGTATCTCTGCATCCGGGCGCATCCATGCGTCCGGATTCAATCCCGCCTTCACAGAAAGCTGTGCCAGATACTCGTTCTGATCCCATCCCCACTCCTCCGGAACCTGAGGCAGAAGCAATCCTCTACGGCCCCTGTAGCTTATTATGAGCCCGTCCCTGCCTATGACTATCCTTGACGGGAGCTCGCTCTTCGGAACTTCAATTGTCTCGGGGACGGTGAGTATCGTCACCTCGACCGTTACGGAATCCGTCTCCTTATCAGAGACGGGACTGAATCTTGGGTCCCTGCTTGCCGCGGACACCGCAGAAGCGATTATGGCCTCCCCCTGGGGAAGCACTGGCTCAGGATACCCTATGCATCCCCTCAATCTGCCCCCGGGATATGTCTTGAGTGTGACGAACACCCCTTTTGGAGATTCCATCCCTGCGGGGATATCCTCTTTTGATACGATTCTCCCTGCAGCTTCCGCATCCACTGCCTTTCTGGCAAGCCTCACGGCAGCTTCGCCGTTCATGATGACTCTGATTCGTCCTTCAAAGGTATCTTCGTAGCGGTTTTCCTGGTACGGGCCTTCTTCTTCGGAGCGGCCTCTTCGCTGTCCTGCTTCTCTATGATCTCGATCTTCTGGGAAACTGGTCCGCTGCTCTCGGAAGCGGCCTTCTTCTTCGAGTAGTTCTCCTTGGCCTCCTCGAAGGTCTTTTCCCGGGTCTCCTTTGCCAATTCCATGGTGGCCCTGACGACCTCTGGCATCGGCATGGCCTTCATCATGGCATTCACTCCCATGAGGAATTCGAAACCTGCCAGCATGAAATGCCTGTGTATCTCCGGATCTGTGACCGCCGCTATGAACTCGATGGTCTTCTCCTCAGCCCTGCTCTTGAGCTCCTCAGCTCTTGAAGCCCCGCTTTGGTAGAATCTGTTTGCCATCTCCTTCTCTTGGCGCATCATCCTCTCCAGCATCTCTCTGTTCTCTTTGACGAAGCTCTCAATCTCCGAATCCGTGAAATCGCTCTTGGATGTATTCTCTGCCATAGCTCACACCTTCCTCCTGCCCTTAGTATCCGCATTCTGCCGTTTTAGCTTAACTATCAGCTCTTCATCTGTAAGCTCAGCTCCCAAGACCTCGGCATCTATCAGGGTCGCCGGGAGGGAAACCGTTCTCTTCTGACTGCCAACGTGGACTACCAAGGTACCGCTCTCTCCCTTGAACAGCTCTATACTGCTCTTCTTCACAAAGGGCATTTTCAGCCTCATCTCATCTATGCCGTCCACTGTGAGGAAACGCATGGGACTCTCATTCGCATAAACTTCTATCGGATCCGAGTCACCGAAGATCATCTGCGCCATAAGATCCAGCTTCTCCGGGCCCACAAGCTCGGTGGACATCTGGTATGCCTTCATGATCTTGAGCTCGCTGAATGCGTCATCTATCTGCTTCAGGTGCTTATCCTGCTCCTTGAGCTTCTCTCTGAAGAAGTCTGAATCGGAGAGATCCTCCTTGGGATAGATCTTGTTGATTATGAGGCATTCCACATTCTTGTTGTAGAGACATATGTAAGTGTAAGCGCGCATGGTCTCGCTTATGACCATACGCTCCGGGTTCAGAACAAGGCGCACGGTGGTCTTCTGAGGATCCTCCAGCACGGCCTTGACCTTATTCATCCTGTTCTTCATCTCCTCTATGCTATTCATGACGGCCTTATCCGGCAGAGGGAAATCCATGAACTTGCCAACCGTCACCCTCGCTAGTCCGATGAACCTCTTCATGAGAGCATACACCTTGTCAATGTACCAATTGGACATGTCCGGGAAGCTCAGGAGCCGTAGGGTCTCTCCCGTGGGAGGAGTATCCATGACGACCACATCGTACTTGTCCTCCTCTTCAAAGGAGAGAACATAGAACAGCGCGGCCACCATCTCCATGCCGGGTATTATTGCCATCTCCTCAGCAGTTATCTCTCCCATCCCCTGAGAGATCATCAGCGCGGATATGTACCGGCTTATGTCGGCCCACCGGGTACGCATCTCATGGATTATGTCGATCTCCAGCGCATCCAGGTTCTCACTTACCTTCTGGATGTCGTTTGGAAGGGTTATACCGAGCGAATCACCCAGGGAATGAGCGGAGTCTGTGCTTATGATGATGGTTCTGTATCCTTTCTTGGCAAGCAGACGGGCGGTCGCTGCAGAAACCGATGTCTTCCCCACTCCGCCTTTCCCTGTGTAGATAATGAGCCTCATCGTTCCAAGTAAGTCTTAGAGAGTAAAAGAGCATTGCTCAGAATAGAATATTGGTGCCGAGGCTGGGG
>DAXF01000047.1:447-4033 GCA_002506255.1 Methanomassiliicoccaceae archaeon UBA367 | reverse complement strand
AGATATGCGAACAGGTGTCCGAGGAGACGGGCATCCAGGTCGCAGTCTGTCCTCCGACTGCGGAACTGGCATACGTTGCCAGGTCCGTCAAGATACCTGTTTTCGCCCAGAGCGTGGACCCGTATCCTGAGGGTGCGAGGACAGGATGGAACACCCCGTCCCTGGCCCGCACCGCAGGTGCTATCGGTACACTGGTCAATCATGCGGAGCACAGGCTCTCCGACGGCGAGATCGGGAAGACCGTAGGCATATGCAGAACCATCCCCTTGGAGACCATGGTCTGCGCTGACACGCCCAGGACGGCGGCCGGCGTTGCCACCTTCGAGCCGACCTATGTGGCATTGGAGCCCCCCGAGCTCATCGGAGGGGACCTATCGGTCACAAAGGCCAATCCTCAGAGCATAACCGAATCCGTCGATATGGTCAGGAGCGTCAGCTCCAAGGTCGGCGTGCTGTGCGGTGCGGGGATCAAAACGGGATTGGATGTCGCCAACGCTATTGAGCTGGGAGCCATGGGCGTGCTGGTGGCTTCCGGCATAGTGCGCGCCGTTGACCCCAAAGGGGCACTGCTGGATCTTCTGAAGTACCTGTAAGCGTACATGTAGAAGCTCTCGGTATAAGGGATGCTGCGGTCTCTCAAGTATGAGGAGACCCCTTGTTCCTTTAGCAGCATGCCTGCTGATACTTCTAACCCTGGTTCAGCCTTTTTCATGCGAAGCATCCTCTGACTGCCTGAGGCTAAGCCGCGTTATATCGGTCGGCGATTTCGAGGGCGTGACGATAACAAACTACGGCAATGCGCTCTCTGATCTTTCGGATGTTTCCATATGCGACGGGGAAGGGAGTGTATTCTTCACAGGAACTCTGACCCTGGCGCCGGGGCACTCCATATCTGTCCTCAGATCTGAGCCGGACAGCTGGTTCCCCTGTGACAGATATCTGACTTTCCAATCTTCTGCGGTATCTCAATCGAGGTTTGCTCTAGCAGATGAAGGAGACCAAGTCTATCTGAAGAGGAACGGAGAGGTGCTCGATTGTTTTGTGTACGGCAATGCAGAGCCGTGCGGGGGTTGGACAGGGGAACCGTTTCAGAAGATACCTCGGCACAGGTATGCATACAGAGCGTCCGTATTCGATACGGATTCGCCTGAGGATTGGTGCATAGGTGCGGAAGGTATGATGCATGTTCTGCCGGAAGGCACCCACGAGGCGTCAGTGATACCTTTCGCATTCCCGGATACCGATGGCGTCCCTGTGTTCGATGCCTTAAGGTCGGCAGAGAGGGAGATCCGTTTGTGCATCTACACTTTGGACCATCCGGGCGTAGCATACATACTCCTGGAATCGATGAGAAAAGGCGTATCGGTAACGGTGCTCGCGGAGGGCGATCCTGCAGGAGGAATGCCGAAAGACGAGCTGGGGATGCTGTCAGCATTGAGCAATGGAGGTGCGGATGTAAGGGTGATGAAGAGGTCCGATGACGGATTCAGAAGATATACTTACATGCATGCAAAGTATGCTGTGGTTGACGGCAGCACAGTGATATTGACTTCAGAGAATTGGACTCAGAGCTCGTTCTCTTCCAATAGAGGATGGGGTGCCGTAGTGCGTTCCGAGAGCTGTGCATCGATCTTCAAGAGTGTCTTCGAATCAGATTCGGATCTGAACAACACCGATGTAAGGAGATTTGAAGAGATTTACCCGACGCACACTCCCGGGAGAGTGCCTCCGTTCAGCTATGGGGATTCGTATGCTCAGGAGTATCCGGCTGATGTCGTCCCGGTTTTCTCTCCGAACGGTCCACTCCTTGTAATGGAGAGTTTGATATCCGAAGCAGAGAGGAGAGTGTACTCTCAGCAGCTAAGGGTCCAGTATTCTTGGGCAGAAACCCTTTCCGGGAACCCGATCGCATGGATGTGCCAGGCTGCAGAACGCGGTGCAGATTCCAGGCTGATTGTCGATGTTTCCTTCGATGATCCATTCGACGAGGATACTCGGGACGGCTTTGCAGTAAGGAATATCCTTAAGGATGAGAAGTTGGAAGTGAGATGCGCAAAGGGAAGCGGCAGCTATTCCATGACGCACAACAAAGGTCTCGTCGTCGACGACTCAGTGTTCGTTGGGTCTGTTAATTGGACCTCTACTTCCTTCTTCCAGAACAGAGAGGCGGCGTTCATCATAAAATCAGCCGGAGCAGCGGATTTCTTCTCGGATATTTTCCTCTCGGACTGGGGGCCGAACACAGAGAGCATATCTTTGAGGATATCCACAGAGGGCAGGCCATCTGAAGGCAGAGCTTTTGTGCTCTCGGCTGGAGATTCGATTGTGCCAGAGGGTACGATATTCTATTGGGACATAGACTCTGACGGGATGTTCGACAGAGAAGGCGTCAAGATTCCCGTATCCTTTGATGCGGGCGTATACGAGGTGGGCGTGAGGGCTGTTCTCGCTGACGGCTCGTCCCTGGAAGGAAGCATAGTGGTGAACGTACCAGGTAAGGGGAGACAGGACCTGATCATCGCAGGTCCGTTGATCCTCATAGGCCTATCTCTGCTGGTAATAAAAGGGATGAGAGCATTCAAGAGGTCATGACTCTCATAAGGGAATTCAAACCTCAGAAGGATAACGAGAGGCTGTATGATATAGCACTCATGTCCCTTGATGAGATCTACAATCCGAATGTGTTTCTCGGTTTCTATGCTCTTTGGCCCCAGGGCCAGCTTGTAGCTGTCGATATCTTTGACCGTCCGATAGGATATATCTCCTCAGTAAGGCTCAGGGACGGGTGGGCGAGGATAATGATGTTGGCCGTCGACGAGGAGAATCGGGGGAAAGGCGTAGGGTCTGAGCTGTTGCTAAGGTTCAGGGCGGAATCGGCGAGATCAGGCATTAGCGCCATGACCCTGGAAGTGAAGAAAGATAATGAAAAGGCCATAAGGTTCTACGAGAAGAACGGATTCAGGAGGACCAGAGTGCTCTCGCGGTTCTATGCCGACGGAAGCGACGGGATGAGAATGGATTCCCCCGTTCATCTGTATATCTGATCGTCCAGGTGCTCGTTCTCCATGTAATACGGGGACTTCTCCTTCTGAGATTCTGATATATCCTTTGAAAGGCCCTTCGTATAGGATCCGTAGCGCTCCTTGATCTGCTGCTCAGCGGGCTTCGCGCGTTCGCTGGCTCTCATCACATGATCCGCCGTTATCAGTTCTGATCCTTCGACGACAGCAAGATCGCCGGCAGCTCTGATGAGGCCGCCCATCTCCCTGAGTCTTAGAGTAAGAGCGTTCCTCATATTGTCCCCTCTGGCTCTTTTGCGGCCCTCTTCGATTATGACTTCGACTGCGTCCATCGTGGCGGGAGGGATCTTGCCGTCTATGTATATCTCCTGGGCGACGAATTGGGCGTACTTCGCCCTGTTCTCGGGGGAGTCGGGCATGGCTATGTCAACAAGTACCTCGTATCCTCCGCCGATTATCCTGGACCTGAGGGGAGACAGTATGTTCTCCAGATCCTGTATGTTGCATGCGGCGACAAGTATGAAATCGCAGGGGACATCCTCGACCTTAACGCTGGCTCCCGCGCT
>DAXF01000047.1:0-170 GCA_002506255.1 Methanomassiliicoccaceae archaeon UBA367 | reverse complement strand
ACTCCCTCATTGGCCTCATGTATCGATCCCGGGACGACCCTGTCGTAAGCAGGCGTCCCCAGTCCGGGGTGGCCTCCGTACGGATCATGGCGGACATCTCCCAGGAGTTCTGTTTCAGATGCTCCAGTGGCAAGGACGAAGGGATTACGCTCAAGCTTCACCAGGGTCTT
>DAXF01000074.1 GCA_002506255.1 Methanomassiliicoccaceae archaeon UBA367 | reverse complement strand
TCCCGGTATGCCCGCCACATCAATGCTCCCGAGGAATCTCATGCGGTCATTCAAGAGCCCATCCAGATACGGCCAGTGCATAACTATTCTTAATATATCCTAAGTTTATCTAATAACGGGAGGTGAGAATCTATGAATCCCGTTAAAACAGTCGAAGACGTAATCTACGGACTTCTATCCATACTTATTATGATTGTATTGGCGATTGTGTTCTTCATAATCATACTGTTCATCATAAAGTTCGCGGCGGACGCGGTCTTCGGATCCGGGTCCCTCGGTGCGGACTTCGCCGTTCTGTCTGCAGTCATATTGACAGCAGTCAGCATGCTGGGAGGAGCTCGTTACTCTGAGTGATGAATCAAACGGGGCTTCGCCCCTTCAGATATTTTTTCTTTCATTGAGCTATATGTCAGCTCAAAGCTATTATTACGAGCCGAACGATACGGGTCCATGGAACTCAGTAAGGGCGAGCAGGCCATTCTCAACGGCGAATCCGGGGAAGGTCCGCAGAAGGCGATGGAGCTGATCGTCGCCTTAGGCAAGATATACGGGGCCAAAGGTCTCGTGGACATAACATCAGCGCATCTGTCCGGCGCATCATACAAGACCATAGGCGACGGAGGGCTGCTCTATCTGGAGGATATGGTCGCAGGAGGCTCCAAGGTCAAAGTGCCATCCACGCTGAACCCTATCGGGATGGATCGCGGGAGATGGGGTGAGATGCACATATCCGAGGACTTCGCCGAAAAGCAGCTGAGGATAGTGGAGCTATACGGCAAGATGGGGGTGAAGACCACATGCTCCTGCACGCCGTATCTGGGTGAGAACGTACCGAAGTTCGGCGATCACGTTGCATGGGCGGAGTCCTCGGCTCTGTCCATGGTCAATTCGATGATAGGTGCCAGGACCAACAGGGAAGGAGGCCCCGGCGCGCTTGCGGCGGCCATAATCGGCAAGACTGCAAGATATGGATACCATCTAGATGAGAATAGAAAGCCCACAGTGGTCGTCGACGCGAAAATAGGGGATTCCCTGTTCGAGCACTCTCTTCTCGGTCAGGCTGTCGGATCAAGGATAGGCGGAGGGATACCATATTTCAGAGGCATAACTCCTGATATGGATCAGGCGAAGACCATGGCCGGAGCCATGGCGGCATCCGGTGCAGTGGCCATGTTCCATGTGGAAGGCGTAACTCCCGAGGCCGAGTATCAGGACGTATCCGGTCTGGACATCATCACCATTGAGGATGACGAGATAAATGAGGCGAGGGAGAAGCTGAACACGGCAGACGAGGTGCAGCTGATAGCTCTCGGATGCCCTCATCTGTCAGAGAGGGAAATGAGGGAGATCGCAGGCCTGCTCAAGGGGAAGGAGAAGAAAGGGGACGCGGAGATATGGTTCTGCACTTCTGAGTCCGTAAGAGCCAGATGCCCGGATGAAGTAAAGATAATGGAGAGATTCGGTCCGGTTCTTGCGGACACCTGCATGGTTGTCTCTCCCATAGAGGGGACTTTCAAGAGAACAGGCACCAATTCCTGCAAGGCAGGGAACTATCTTCCCACGCTGTGCTCCCAGAATGTAATGTGCAGGGATATCGCAGATCTGCTGAGGGTGATATCATGATAATCCGGGGAAGGACCATATCTTCGGGGAAGGCAGAGGGGGAGGTCCTGGTCATCAGCGATGCGTTCAGTTTCCTCGGTGGCGTTGATGCATCCACAGGGGAGCTGAAGGTAAGCCCCGGAGGCAACATCGCAGGCAAGGTCCTGGTGTTCCCCAGCGGTAAGGGCAGCACTGTAGGTTCCTTCGTGATGTATGACCTTAAAGTTCACGGCAAGGCTCCGGCAGCGGTGATCAATGCATCCGCTGAGACGATAGTCACCACAGGCGCCGTGATATCATCGATACCGATGGTGGATCATGTCGATGTGGCACTGTTCAAGACAGGCGACATTGTGAAGGTGGATGCCGATCAAGGGATCGTAGACATCGAAGGCGTTACGGTAACAGATTCTGTTTCCTCCGTGGTCCTGATCGACGGCAGGATACTCATGCTCAGGCGCCCCGAGGGAGCCAGCTCCTATCCCGGCCGCTGGTCCCTTTGTGCAGGGAAGATCGAAGAGGGAGAGGATCCTGAATCTGCCGCGGCCAGGGAGATAATGGAGGAGACCGGCATAGAGGTGGGCAAGCCTCTGGGGAGCATAGAGCCTATATTCGTGCGCGAGAAGAACAGGATATGGAGGGTTCGCCCGTTCATATTCAGGGCGGACGGGACGGTCCCGTCCCTGAATAAGGAGAACGTCGCCTACAGGCTATGCCACCCGGACGACGTCATGTCATGCGGCAAACTGGTGGAGAGGACCCCGGAGGCCGTAAAGTCCCTGTTGGAGCTCACACGCTGATCGATATCCCGATTACGATCTCCTTCCCGGAGACGTCCCAGGCCTTGACAGATTCTCCTCCGGGGTTGTCGGTGAAGATCAGCTTCTTGGACCTGACTTCTCCGGATATGTGCTCCTTCCAGGTTGAAACGGACCTCTCAAGGTCCTCTTCCGCCTTTATCTCGCAGTTTATGTAATCCTCCACATCGAGCTTCATGTCCTTGCGCATCTGCTGAATACGGCGTATCAGCTCCCTGGCATATCCTTCGGACTCGATCTCGGGGGTGACCTCGAAGTCCACGAAGACATCTCCGGGACCGAAGCTGACCGCTACCAGTCCCTTCTTTTCCGGGTCCTCTCCAGTATACTCTACCGATTTGATGTTGCCCTGCTGTGCCAGCACAGCGCCGAAAACTCCGACGGAGTCAACGGTCGTCTTATCTCCGCATATTGTCACGGACTTCAGGGGCCATCTGAGCTTGCTGCCCATCTTCTGTCTCTCCGCGGCGATTATCTCGACTATATCCTGGATGAGCTTCATGCTGTACTCCAGATCGTCCCTTATCAGCCCCTCGTCCCAGGATGGCCAATCCTCCATATGCACGGACTCAAGGCCGCCTCCCATGTGGAGATAGACCTCTTCCGCTATGTGGGGGCATACCGGGGCGAGTGTCAGGGCCGTGCTCATTATGGCGTAGTGTAGGGTGAAGTAAGATGCATTCTTGTCCTTCGCTGCGTCCTCGTCCTCTGACCATGTGCGGTCCCTTACAAGACGTACATACCATCTGGAGAGGTCCTCTAGGATATACTCCTCCAGAACGCGGGTCAGTTTGTGAAGCTCCCTCCCTTCCAGATGTGCTGTGGCATCTCTCTTCATCTTCTCCGTCCTGGAGATCATCCAGAGGTCCTCATCCCTAAGGCTGTCCCTCATGGAATCAAAGGTGTGGGCATCCGGATCATAACCGTCTATGTTCATGTACGTGGATGCGAAGTTCACCACATTCCAGTACGTGTTCAGCACTTTGCGTCCGTTCTTCGGTCCGTCCTTCTGGAAGGCCGTATCGTCCCAAGGGGCGTTGGCCCTCAGTATGTAGAATCTGAGAGAATCCGCTCCTGTCTGATCTATTATATCTATCGGATCTATTACGTTGCCTTTGGATTTGGACATCTTCTGGCCTTTGGGGTCCAGGACCCATCCGTGCATCATGACCTCGTCGTAAGGTGCCCTGTCGAAGGATATGACTCCTGCGGCCAATTGAGAATAGAACCATCCTCTTGTCTGATCGTGGGCCTCCACGATGAATCTCGCAGGCCACCACTTCTCGAATTCCTCTTTATCGGAGGGCCATCCCAGGTCCGCCCATCCGGCGACTCCGGAGTCGAACCATACATCGAGTACATCTTGGACACGGTGCATCTCCCCGCCGCATCTGGGACATTCGAAGGTGACGCCGTCTATCCATGGTCTGTGAGTGTCCATGCCCTCTGTGTAACCGTCGCCTTCCTTGAGCTCCTCATAGGTGCCTACGACGCGTTTCTCTCCGCAGGGACACGTCCAGACAGGCATAGGGATGCCCCAGTACCTCTGCCTGGATACGCACCAGTCCCTGGCACCTTCGACCCAGTTCCTCTCTCTGGAGGTTCCGGCCCATTCCGGGACCCATTTGACCCTGTCCACTTCGGCAAGCATCTTGTCCTTTATGTCGGTGACCTTGAGGAACCATTGCTTCGTGTTCCTGTATATTATGGGGGATTTGCATCTCCAGCAGTGCCCGTAGCGGTGCTGGGTCTTCTCTGATGCGAAGAGTATGCCCCTATCCTCCAGATATTTCAGTATATCCTGGTCCGTAGTTTTCACTTTCTTACCGGCCAGGAGCGGGAAGGCCTCGGTGAACCTTCCTGCCTCATTCACGGGGCAGAATGGATCCAGTCCGTACTTCTTACCCGTCTCATAGTCATCCGGTCCGAAACCGGGGGCCGTGTGCACCAGTCCAGTATTGTCCTTCTCAACGTAGTCTGCAAGGACGACCTTGTGCCTCCACTCCGTCTTCCTGCGGTATCTGTCATCGATATCGAAAGGCGGTACGTACTCGAGACCTTCCAGGTCCTTTCCTTTCATCCTTTCGAGGACCTCTGTCTCCGAGAAGCCTCCTTTGGATGCCACGTGCTCTGCCTGAGACTCTAGAATTATCACGGTCTTGGAGCGCTTACCGTCCTTCATCCTCATCTTAACGTAATCGAAATCTGGATGCGCTGCCACCGCCATGTTCGACGGGAGCGTCCAGGGCGTGGTGGTCCATATGAGCAGGGATCCCTCTCCTTCCGCAAGGGGGAACTCCACCATGACCGACGGGTCCTTCTCGTCCCAGTACTCAATCTCCGCCTCGGCCAGGGCCGTTTCGCATCTGGGGCACCATGTCAGGACCCTGGAGTCCGATACGAGTAGGTTTTTATCATAAGCCTTTGAGAGAGTCCACCATGCGGCCTCTATGTAGCTGAGCTTGAGCGTCTGATACGGATCCTCCCAATCCATCCAAACACCCAGCCTCTTGAACTGCTCTGTCATGCTCCCGCGGAGCTCCTGGGCGAAGTTCTTGCAGGTGGTCACGAAATTATCTATCCCGAACTCCTCGATCTCTCTCTTGGAGCGGACGCCGATCTTCTTCTCCACCTGAACCTCAATAGGAAGGCCGTGCATGTCGAATCCGGGCTGGTCGCGGACGTTGTAGCCCTTCATGCGCCAGAAGCGTATGAGTGTGTCCTTGATCGTCTTGTTCATAGCCGTCCCGAGGTGGATGGAGCCTGTTGTGTACGGAGGGCCGTCAAGGAAGTAGAAATTCTCCCCTTCGGACCTGAATGCCCTGGTCCTCTCGTAGATGTCGTCTTTCTCCCAGAAATCCTGGACGCTTTTCTCTATTGCCGGTGCGTTATAATCTGCTCTGACCTGCTTTATCATCGCCAGCCACTCCGGACCGGGTATATCTTGCCCGGCCGTGGGCTCCTGATTGCGGAGGTCGTTTATAAAACAGCACCATCCGACGCTAAAGAGTCAGATGAACGAAAGAATGCCATTCTCGCATTCAGAATATGCATCTGCTGCGGATCATCAGAACCAGGAGTCCAGTGATTTCTGTTGCTTTTTGGCCTTATTCGCAGATCTGGCACAATCGATCTTATCCAGAGCTGAGATGACCCTGCTCTCTGTGAAATCGTATCCGGTGAGCATCTCCACTATGCCGTCTCGGTCCATATCTCCGGGTACCAGATTGTAAGTGTCGGTATATTTCCCGTCGAGGAATATCTCTCTTACCTCCCGGTATTCGGGAATCTCCTCGCCTATATGCCTCAGAGCGGCCTCCAGGCTTCCGTGGTCCCTGATCAGTTTTATCCCTCTCTTCGGACCTATGCCTGATATGCCAGGGTTGAAGTCCGTACCCATCATGATGCAGGCATCCACAAGTTGCTCCCGCGTGAGGCCTATCTGTTGAAGAGCTTCCTCTGACTCGATCATCTCGGTCCGGACTGTCCTGTACTCATCCCTGCCCGGCATTTTCCTCCTTCCGGTTATCGTCATATTCCTGACGAGCCTGGGTGCCCCGAAGAGTATTGAATCGTAATCTTGGGATGCGGATGCCCAGACATCGCCTTTGGAGCACATGTACGCTGCCTGGGCCTCTCCGTCGCTTGGCGCCTTGATCAGAGGCATGCCCATAAGCTCCAGGAGCTCCAGGGAGGAGGTCCTTATCTCATCCGTCATCCTGGATGTCTGCTGAGCTTTCGAGAAGGCCTTCTTTATGTCGCCTTCTTTTATGGCCTTCTCCCATTCCTTCTCCGCATCGTCCCTGCGGGATCTCCGGCGTTCCAGTGTGGTGTGCTTCAGCTCATGGGGAACGCCGTCGAATACGAACGAGGGCTCTATGCCTGATTCGATGAGGTTCGCAGTCCTGTAAAGAAGCCCGGAAAGATGGGAAGTTATCCTGTTCTTGGAATCGCAAAGAGGGTATCCGTCCGGCTGCCTTATGATCGAAAGGAACTGGTAGATCGTGTTGTATGCGTCGATAGTGACCTTCTTACCGCTCAGGAAGCTGAGATCGACCTCGCGGCATTGTATGACGCCAGAGAGGTTGACTCCCATGAAGGCACCTATCCTTCCCTCTCGGATATGCCCACTGCGCCGAGGGCCACGACGGAGAAGAGAACTATCAACGAAATGAATGCGGCATAGAGGACATCGGTCGCAACGAACATGACAAAAAGTGCCAGCAACAGCACGGAGATCAAAATGGTCAGGTACCCGTCGGAGACGGCGGACCTCAGGGACAGCTTAGCCATGATTGCATAAAAGAAAGGGTCTTAGATTAATCTTTCCCGAAGGTCTTCCAAAGCGCTATCTCGGAGGCCATGTCATCAAGACGATAGAGATAGCTTCCGGCCGCCAGGACCGTTGCCCCCGCCCCGGCGCATCTTCTTCCGGTTTCGCGGTTGATGCCGCCGTCAACGGAGATCTCCAGTTGAGGATTGCTCTCTTCTGCGTATCTGCTTGCCGCTGCTATCTTGGGCAGCCCCTCCTCTCTGAAGCTCTGTCCTCCGAATCCGGGCTGAACTGTCATCACTAGAAGGACATCCACTTCGTCGAGGTATCTCTCAACGGCAGAGAAAGGGGTACCGGGGTTTAGGGATATTCCCGCCCTTAGGCCCCTGTCCTTTATGGCTTTCAGAGCCTCCCTGATCTCGCCCTCCGCTTCCGTATGCACCGTGAGTATGTCCGCTCCGGCATCGGCGAAGGCACCAACATAGCGGACTGGCTTCTCTATCATCAGGTGCACATCGAATACGATCCTGCTAAGCGGCCTGAGCGCCTCCACCACCAGCGGACCCACGGTTATGTTCGGCACGAACATACCGTCCATGACATCTATGTGGATCCAGTCTGCCCCTGCACGCTCCACCCGGAGCAGTTCCTCTCCCAACCTGGAGAAATCCGCGGAGAGCATGGACGGAGAGACCTTTGTCATGAAGAGGCCGATTATCTTACTGGGATTTAACCTTTGGAGTTTCCCGTTCCCTGTTCAAATGGTTTTCTCAGACCCATCCCGGCCTTCAATACTCTGTGGAGAACCGGCAGGAAGCGATCATCATCAGTAAACAATAAATCCGTTCTCCGGGATTGGCGTACCATGAGCAGAGACTCCACAGAGCATACGTGCGACGTGCAGGGATGCACGGCACAGGCCGAGAGATCCGTATCCGGGAAGAAGGTGGAGATGACGGATCTTGCCCTCAAGAGCGAGGGAATCAGGCAGGTCCACCTCTGCAAGGCTCACTACAAGGAGCTGAAGAAGGAGACGAAGGGCATCATACCGGACTATATGGGCTGAGAGATGATCGAGATCCTTTTCCTGGGGACCGCTGCGAGCACCCCTTCCAGGAAGAAATCCCTTCCCTGCGTTGCTGCTAAACACGGAGGCGATGTTCTGCTGTTCGATTGCGGAGAAGGGACCCAGAGGCAGCTGATGATCTCGCCGTTCTCTTTCATGAAGGTGAAGTCGATCTTCCTGACACATCTGCACGGAGACCATATAATGGGGGTCCCGGGACTATTGCAGACCATGGGCCTCTCAGGAAGGAAGGACCCGGTATTCGTTCATGGTCCGAAGGGGACCTCATCCTCGATAGATATGCTCATGGGCTCGTGCGAAGGCGAGATCCAGTATCCTATTGTAGTGGAAGAGGCTGAGCCCGGCTTCATTTACAAGGGCAAAGGGTACAGTGTGAAGGCTGTTGCCTCTGATCACGGCACCGCATCGTTGGCATATGTGATGGAAGAGGACAGTCTGCCGGGGAAGATAAACAGGAGGAAGGCAGAGGGCCTAGGCTTAGAACCGAAAGATCTGGCACTTATCAAGTGCGGTATCACTGTCAAAGGTGTGACACCGGAGACCGTAACAGGTCCTGCAAGGAGGGGTGCCAAAGTTGTAATATCTGGGGATACCCGCCCCAGCGACCACATCAAGGAGGCCGCCGCCGGAGCGGACATGCTGATACATGAGGCAACATTCATGGATGACAGCGCAGAGCTTGCGGACACCCACATGCATTCTACCGCTCTGCAGGCCGCCAAAATCGCCAAGGGGTCCGATGTCGGTATGCTGGTGCTTGTTCACATAAGCAACCGCTATGAGGACCTGTCTTTGCCAGAGGAAGAGGCGAGATCGGTATTCCCCAACACCGTTGCCGCCAGGGATATGGATATGTACCAGGTGTCTGCGACGGGCATCAGATCAGCTTGAGCATATCGGCGTTCGTTATTATTCCTATGACCGATCCCTTCCTGGAGACCAGGATGGCATCGCAACCGCTTATCATCGCAGTTATGGTAGCCAGCGGTGTCGTCTCAGAGACAAGCGGATAAGGGTCTGACATTACTTTGGAAATAGTGGTATTGGACAGTTCATCCATTGTCAGGCCCTGCCTGAGAAGACCCAGTATGGATTTCTCAGATATACTGCCTACTGGCAGCTCCCCTGTGAGGACCGGGACCTGCGAGAATCCGGTGGATTTCATGAGATCGGAAGCGGCTTTGACATGCTCCCCGGATTGAATGGAGACGACCCCTTTGGATGCTATCTCTGCTGCCGTGAGTCCCTTCCCGTCGTCATCCTTCATAGCTTCCATGGTCTCGAACAGCTTGACTATAGTGTCATATCCTGCGGAGATTGTATTTTTCTCTATTTTGGCTATGGTGCTCTGGCTGACGCCGGATGCGGCAGCCAGCTGAGTCTGTGTCAGATCCAGGGTCTTCCTCATCTTCCTGATCTCGGACGTTGGGGGGAATCTCATACAATTAGGATTGTAAAATTCATATAAGAATATTTGTCGCAATCTCCTTTATTTACTGGTAGAATCTGCCTTCTCTGATAACCTGCCCCGGAGGGTTGAATACATATGAGCAAGAACATTTACGTAGAGGGCATAAACGAGGTGCCCACGCCTAAAGGCAAGATCGAACTGGTTGAGAGGAAAGGAATAGGTCACCCTGACAGCGTCGCGGATGCCCTGGCAGAGGAAGTATCCAGGTCCTTGTGCAAAATGTACAAGAAGGAATTCGGGACCATACTGCACCACAACACCGATGAGACCCAGATAGTCGCCGGTATGTCCGCTCCCAAATTCGGCGGCGGGAACGTCATCTCTCCCACATACATACTTCTGGTGGGACGTGCCACAACATTCATCGCCGAGAACAACGGCCTCAGGGAGCTACCCTGTGCGGCCACTGCCCTCAAGGCCGCAAGGACGTACATGAGGAATACATTCCCCAATGTCGATATGGACTCCGACGTCATAATCGATGCGAAGCTGGGCCAGGGATCCGACGATCTCAGAGGCGTTTATCAGACATCCAAGATCCTGGCGAACGACACCTCCTTCGGAGTGGGTTATGCACCGTACTCCATAACGGACAAGGTCGTCTATGATACCGAGAAGTTCATCAACGGCAAGCTCAAGAACAGCCTCAAGGAGGCAGGCCAGGACGTCAAGGTCATGGCATCCAGGGTCGACAAGGACATCACCCTCACTGTGGCCTGCGCCATGGTAGACAAGTACATCGATGATGCGGATCACTACAAGTCCGCCATCGAGCAGCTCAACGACAAGGTGTACCAGAACGCATTGGACATCATCGACGGCGAGGACGTTACTCTGAAACTGGAGGTCAACACCGCCGACGATTACGACCGCGGCGTGTACTACCTTACCTGCACGGGACTTTCACAGGAGATGGGAGACGACGGGTCTGTGGGAAGAGGCAACAGGGCCAACGGGCTGATAACGCCTTACAGGCCCATGTCCATGGAGGCCACCTCCGGTAAGAACCCTGTCACTCACATCGGGAAGATCTACAACATAATGTCCCTCCGCATGGCAGAGGACATAGCGGAGAAGGTCAGCTCCGATGTCGAGGTCCGCGTCAGGATCCTGTCTCAGATAGGAAAGCCTGTGAGCCAGCCTCTGAACTGCAGCGTGCAGCTCGTTACGGACAGGAAGGAGCCCAAGAT
>DAXF01000007.1:6104-9002 GCA_002506255.1 Methanomassiliicoccaceae archaeon UBA367 | reverse complement strand
CGCCCGACCTCATACCCTTGGTGATGGAACCAAGAAGTATCAGGCTCCAGAGCCCGGGCAGGATGGCTCCTATGATCTCCATGGAGGTTATCCCCCACCAGACGGATTCCATCGTCCCGACAGTGATTATCAGGACATAGCAGACCGGAAGCTGCAGAACATTCCTGAACGTGGTGGACAGGAAAGAGTTGAAACCCCTGCCGACAGCTTGGAAGAGCGTTGTGGCCATGCCTCCCCATGCAACGAAGGGCAGGAACAGGCACATGTATCTGAGGCACAGGACCATGTCGTTCCTGAGATAGGCTGTGGACGAATCATAGGTGAATATCAGCGTCACATACTCTGCGAAAATGAACATCAGCGCACTTATTATCAACAACAGGACGGCGCTGAACTTTATACCGAAGAGGTAGGCGATTCTCAGCTTGTCCTTTCTCTTGGCACCGTAGGCTGCCGCGCATACTGGGACGGCTGCGCCGCATATCGCCATCATGGGTATCAATGCCAGCATTATGAGCCTCCAGACTGACACATAGATCCCGACGCCGTCCGTCCCTCCGACCATTATGATCAGCATATTCATAACTGCGGAGACCAGAGATATTATGAGCATCTCCATAGACGACGGGATCCCGATCCTGAGAATATCCTTATATATCTCCTTATCCGGCTTTGAATCACCGAGAGTCATGGTTACGTACGTCCTCTTCTTGGCGAAGAAGAACAGATAGATCATGACGCCCAGTGATATCATGCCAGCTGCCGCGGTGGCCCAGGCCGCGCCTGCTATGCCGAGTCCCAACCCGTAATCGTATATCATCAGGGGATCCAGGATCATGTTCGAACCTGCCATCAGAAGCTGGGCGTTCATAGCGGCTTTGGCATTGCCTTCCGCCCTGAGTATTCCTCCCATGACCCCGTTCAGGATCATGAACGTCCCCATCAGGAATATTGGGGTGCCGTACTCAACGCACATATCTATTGTGTCGCCGGCCCCCAGGAGAAGCAGCAAAGGCCTCTGGAGGATCAACAGGATGGCTGATACCGGTATCGAGACCGCGATAGAGAGCACAACTGCCTGAGAGGCTATCTTGTCGGCAGTTCTTTTCTCCCCCCTGCCGATGGCCCTGCCGATGGCAGAGGCGGCTCCGACGCCTACGCCGTTGCCTATGCCGATGAGTATGAAGAAAAGAGGGAACACGAACCCCACAGCCGCGAGAGCATCAGGCCCCAGGCCTGCCACCCATACGGAATCGATAAGATTGTTCGCGGTTTGGGCGATCATGGCGATCATGAAGGGCACGGACAGTGCCACTATCGCCTTTCTCGGATCCCCGAGAAGCGTATCGACACCTTTGGTTCTGTGTTCCTCTAAAGACTCCATATTATCCGCCTCTAGACCTATCTCGTATTTCAGCTTAATCTTGAACAGACAACCCCAAGAAACCTTATATCGGACTCTATTATTGTCGTTGCCATGCGAATAGCCTCCGTCATACATGACCGTTGCCAAAACAAGAAGTGCAACCGGGAATGCATCAGATTCTGCCCCATGGTGAGGACGGGCGTGGAGGTAATAACCGAAGGCGAGAGAGGTAAACCGATAATCTCCGAGACCCTGTGCTCAGGATGCGGCATATGCGCCAACAAGTGCCAGTTCGAGGCTATCAAGATAATAGGCCTGGCAGATGAACTGGTAGGGGAGATGGTGCACCAGTATGGCGAGAACATGTTCCGCCTGTACAGGTTACCGGTCCCGAAGAAGGGGCTGGTGACCGGCATACTCGGGCCTAACGGCATAGGGAAGAGCACCGCCCTGAACATGCTGTCCGGCCTTGAGGTCCCGAATCTGGGGAATTATGAGAATCCGCCTTCCAAAGATGAAGTGCTGGCACATTATGCCGGCAGTGAGATTCACGATCATCTGAAAAAGGTCTATGACGGCGGGATAAAGATGGCCTTGAAACCGCAATACGTAGACAGGCTCCCGAAAGCCTCCAAAGGCGTGGTCAGGGACCTTCTGGAGAGGGTCCAGGAGCGCATGACTGTGAAAGAGGCCGCAGAGGAGTTCGAGCTCACAAACGTACTGGACAGAGGGCTGGACAAGCTCTCCGGCGGAGAGCTTCAAAGATTGGCCATGGCGGCCACCCTGATGAAGGATGCCGACATATACTATTTCGACGAGCCTTCCTCCTATCTCGACATATACCAAAGGGTGAAGATGGCGCGCCAGATCAAAGCCGTAAGTGCTGAGAAGCAGGTCGTCGTCATAGAGCACGACCTGGCGATAATGGACTTCCTAGCCGACAACGTAAGCGTTGTCTACGGGTCCGAGGGGTCCTATGGCGTATTCACCCTGGCCAGGCAGGTCAGGACCGCGATAAACGTCTATCTTGACGGCTACCTGCCTGAGGAGAATATAAGATTCAGGGACAGGCCCATAGAATTCTTCGCATCCCCTCCCAGGGGAGAATGGAAGACCGCTACTCTCGTCGAGTATGAGGACCTTTCCAAGGATTTCGGAGGATTCAGACTGGATGTGGAGCCCGGAGGCATCAGGATCGGGGAATCGGTAGGGGTGGTCGGACCCAACGCCACAGGCAAGACAACATTCGTGAAGATACTCGCAGGCGTGCTTGAGGCCGACACCGGGAAGTTGGACACGAAACTGGATGTCTCCTACAAACCCCAATACATCACTCCGGATTTCGAGGGGACTGTGAAGGAGATGCTGTATTCCGAATCCTTCGAGAAGATGGAATCCGGATTCTTCGAAACAGAGGTCCTGGAGCCCCTGAACATAAAGCACCTGATGGAGAAGAAGATGATGAACCTCTCAGGCGGAGAGCTCCAGAGGGTGGAGATAACCAGATGCCTGGCGAAGGATTCGGACATATA
>DAXF01000007.1:3617-5865 GCA_002506255.1 Methanomassiliicoccaceae archaeon UBA367 | reverse complement strand
ACGATAAGGCGCATGATGGAGAAGACGGGCAAGAGCGGCATGATAGTCGATCACGACATCTATTTCCTGGATATGGTGTCGGACTCAATGATGGTGTTCGGAGGCGAGCCCGGGAAGAGAGGGCTGGGGACCGGGCCCTATGATATGAGGGAAGGGATGAACAGATTCCTCAAAGCTGTGGACATAACCTTCCGCAGGGACAACGACTCCCACCGGCCCAGGATAAACAAGCCGGAATCCAGACTGGACAGGGAACAGAAGTCGAAGGGCGAGTATTACTACGCATAGAGCACGATTCCGCAGCCTCTTGGGAATCCGCCCCCCTGGGTGCTTTCAGACTTATTAAATAGAGATTATACCTACTTCAGAAAACAATGCGCTCCAGAGCGGACACACACGTTCATACGTATTTCTCGGGAACCACCAAGTACAAGGCGCTCAAATTCCCCGAATCCGTTACCACTCCGAAGGAACAGGTGGACCGTGCGATAAAGAACGGTTACAGCGTCATCTGCATCACCGATCATAACACCATCAAAGGAGGCATATGCGCCAAGAACTACGCTTCCGGGCTTGACGAAATAGACGTCGTCGTAGGTTCTGAGATAAATTCCCGGGACGGAGAGATAATCGGCCTCTGGCTGAACGAGGAGGTCCCCAAGGGCCTCCCCATTGAGGAAACGTTGGACCTCATAAGGTCCCAGGGGGGAGTAGCCATAGCTCCGCACCCTTTCAGCTTCTACGTGCACTGCCTCGGAGAGAGGATATTCGATCTTGACATTGACGGCATAGAAGTCCTGAACGGGGGCCATCCCGACGGCTATACCAACGCCAGGGCACAGATGGTATGCGAGGACAACCCCGGCAGGTGGGCACAGATATCCGCCAGCGATGCCCACTCCACATACACGGCGGGATATGCATGGACCGAGTTCGAGGGAGAAGGCGAGGATGACCTAAGAAAGGCGATCCTCTCCAAGACGACCGTTCCGCAGGGCAGGGCATCCCCGGTCTTCACTCAGGTGCAGTGGAGCATAGAGGTTGTTTCCAGAGCCCGGAAGATGATCGGGAAATCCTTGGTCAACAGGCTGCCCGAGGATCCGGACAACCCCGTCGTGACTAAGATACATTCCATAAGCTCCGGGAAGAAGATCGCGGGGTTCGTCGGCGGTCTGATCTATATCACTCCCCCGTTCCCCTTCATAGGCACAATGCTCAGCACGACCTGGCTGAAAAGGAGGGCTCAGGTCCTGACGTATGAGTTCGAAATGAAGTTCAGGCGCAATTCCTCCAAACATATGGATGAGTACGGATACTGCAACACGGATTCCGAATGCGGTAAGATGCCCAGCAAAAAGGATCGAAAGAAATGAGCAGGATGTTCAAGATCAGAGTCCCAGTTCCGGAGGATCATGCGGAAAGGCTCATGGATGCCATCGATGCGAACATGGAACCTGTGTATCCCGGATACACCCGCACGTTCTCCATCATAAGATCCAAGGGCACCTGGGTCTCCGAAGAGGGATCAAAGCCCTTCATAGGGAAGCTCAACGAGGCCGTTTACGTCGAAGAGCTGATACTGGAGTTCGCAGTATACGAGAAGGACCTGAAAGATGTCCTGAGGACCATAGAGAAGGAGCATCCCTATGAGGAGCCCGGTGTGGACGTCATAGAGATGATCCCCTGGAGAACCCTGCTCTGATCACTTACTCAGGGAGTAGATGCTGTCGAACGTCCTCTGAAGACGATGGATTTTGAGGCTGTTCTTCCTGAATTTGAGGTCCTCCTCGGATATGATGCCAATCTCGAAGAATTCATCCAGAGCGGCATTAGCGGATTCATAGTCTTTCATGTAACCGACCAGGATGTCTATGGTCCTGTTCCTGAACCTGAGATCCTCCGGCACATCTGAGAACTGCTCACTTCCTTCCAGCGAAACGTACATGCTTTTTCCGCCACGGCAAAGCTCCAGAGCCTCCTCCCAGCGCTCTGACAGAAAGAGAGCATCAATGGCCAGTTCGTTTATCTCGTAACGGCGCATCTCCGTGTCTGCGAATTCGGTAGCATGGCGGCACATGTCCGCCGCGAAATCGTAGTTCTCGTCACCGATCGCCCCTCGGACGATGTGCATCAGCATATCGAATGCGGAGTTCTCTGGTGCGCCTTCCGCATATCTCCTCACCCTTACCTTGTCCCTGTCCGAAAGTGCCTCATACCATTTGGAAAGCCCGGCACGGGATATCCCCGC
>DAXF01000007.1:0-3552 GCA_002506255.1 Methanomassiliicoccaceae archaeon UBA367 | reverse complement strand
GCGCCTTCCGCATATCTCCTCACCCTTACCTTGTCCCTGTCCGAAAGTGCCTCATACCATTTGGAAAGCCCGGCACGGGATATCCCCGCGAGGCCTTCGTCCTTCTTCCTGAAGAGCATGCTAACCGCAATGCGGAACCTCTGATTAAAGGTTGTTCTGCGAGCCTACTTGCCGTTGCTCGCGCATTTGGGTATCTGATTCTCCACCTTCCACTTCACATACCCTTTGAATTCGTGTTCCCTGAAGTCACAGTCCCTGTTGCATATCACGCAGAACTCACAGGTGCACGGGTCCCCCATGAGCATGAGATCCACCGTGTTGTTGAACTTCTTATTGATAGCATCGACCACCTCATCTATCTCTCTGCTCTGTGCCTCGATGGTCATATCCCGGGGGAAGGTGACGTGCATATCTATGTGGAAGGTGCTGCCGTTCTTCATAACCCGTATGTCATGAACGTCTATCCAATCGTCGTGCCTGTGCTCGCTGAGAGTTTCCACGACCTTCTCCAGGACCTCCATGTCCGCTTTGGACATTATCGTATCCATGGATGCCTTTACAACTCTGATGCCCGTATAGAGCACGATCAACGCGAAGATAGCCGCCACTGCACCATCCATCCACGGGACGCTGTATCCCAGATAATTCGCTGCCAGGATCATCGAGAGCCCCGCAATGATCCCCACGGATGTGTATGTGTCAGTACATAGGTGATAGCCGCTTGCTACGAGGGCCTGGGAACGATTCCTCCTCCCTTTCGCTATGGCCATCCTGCCTGCGACATAATTGGCCACTGCGGCCACGACCACAAGTGCCAGACCGATATCTAGATCGTTCAGGGGTGAGGGTGAGACGATGTTGCGGATGGCTTCCATCACCATTATGGCGCCTGCGACGCACATCATCAGGCCTTCTATCGAAGATGATATTGCTTCAGCACCGCCGTGGCCGAACGGGTGCGTTTTATCCGGGGGCCTGGATGACAGATACAGGGCATAGAGCCCGACTGCGCCCGCCGTGACATTGACTATGCTCTCCAGAGCATCAGTCATTATCGCCACGGAAGAGGTGATGTACCATGCTGATATCTTGATCGCCAGCAGAGTTATGCCCAGGATTAGTATCCATCTGCTGAAGCGATAGCTGTCCTCAGCGACCGAGTGCTGATTCTCTGCATGGCTCATAGCTACGTCAACTGCCCAAGCCCGATTTTAAGCTTGCTATGAGGGGATATCAGTTGCTCATGCCTATACGGACGGCCCGGACATTGGTGTCGTACAGCTCGGCCTTCCTGGCCGGTACGCTCTTCCTGATGCCTTTCAACAGATTCTCCTCAGTGCAGAAGCCGGTCTCCTTGAACATCTTGCCCAGGATTATCATATTGGATGATCCTTTCAGATCGTTCTTGTCCGCCAGCTCCGATGCGGGGATGTAAACTGTCCTGACATCCGTTCTCTCTACCTTCTTATCGATGAGGGAGCTGTCCACTATTATCAGACCTCCGGGTACGACAGAGTCCTCGAACTTCTCCAGGGACGGCAGATTCATGGCTATGAGAACATCAGGGGTCACTACAAGAGGGGAACCTATGGATCTGTCGGATATGCAGACGCTGCAGTTAGCGGTCCCTCCGCGCATCTCTGGGCCGTAAGAAGGTAGCCAGGATATCTCCTTGCCCTCCATCAGGCCTGCGTATGCCATTACCTTGCCCGTGAATAGCACTCCCTGACCGCCGAACCCCGCTAGAAGTATGTTGATATCCGTCATTTCCTGACCTCCTTGATGTCCTTGTAGACACCCAGCGGATAGTATGGTATCATCTTCTCACGCAGCCATTGAAGAGAATCCTCAGTGGAGAGACCCCAGTTGGTGGGGCATGTCGACAGAAGCTCGACTATTGTGTATCCAAGCCTCTCGTCCTGATACTCGAAGGCCTTCTTGATCGCTTTCTTGGCTTCGTTGACGTGCTTCACACTGTCAAGCGCGGCACGCTGTGCCAGAGCCACACCGTCCAGGGTAGCGAGCATCTCACATACCCTCAGAGGGTGGCCCGCTTCGCTGACATCCCTTCCGTAAGGTGTCGTCTGGGTTACCTGGCCCGGAAGGGTCGTGGGGGCCATCTGGCCTCCGGTCATCCCGTATATCGTGTTGTTGATGAATATCGACGTTATGTTCTCACCGCGAGCGGCAGCGTGAACAGTCTCCGCCGTACCTATTGCCGCAAGATCCCCGTCTCCCTGATACGTAAAGACGATATTGTTGGGTCTGGCACGTTTCACTCCCGTCCCTACGGCGGGTGCCCTTCCGTGGGGTGCCTGCACCATGTCGCAGGAGAAGTACTCATATGTGAAAACAGAGCAGCCGACAGATGCTATCCCTACTGTCCTGTCCTCCATGCCAAGCTCGTCTATCACTTCGGCCACCAGCCTGTGGGCTATCCCGTGGGTGCAGCCGGGGCAGTAGTGGAACGGCTTATCTGTCAATGCGTGGGGTTTCGATGTGATCTTAGCCATATCATGCACCTCCGCTGAGCTTCACGATCTGATCATAGACCTCTTTGGGCGTCGGTATGACGCCGCCCGTACGGCCGTAGAACTCCACGGGCTTCCTGCCGTTGACGGCCAAGCGAACATCCTCCACCATCTGGCCCATTGACATCTCCACGGTCAGGAACCTCTTCGTCTTCTTCGAGTCTGCGGCCTTCCCTATCGCGTTATCCGGGAACGGCCAGAGGGTTATGGGCCTTATGAGCCCGACCTTTATGCCTTCCTCCCTTGCCTTGTTCACAGCGGACCGGGATACACGGGAGGATGCTCCGTATGCAACAACAACTATCTCGGCATCGTCCGTAAGGTACTCCTCCGCACGCTGCTCCTTCCTCTTGATCTCGTCGTATCTCTTGTAGCGTTCGACGACCAGTTTCTCCAGGTCATGAGGCTGAATATAAAGGGAATTTACCACGTTGTGCTCCCTGTTCCCTCCGTGACCGCATGCCGCCCATGGCTTCTCCGGGAGCTCGTCCCCGGTTGGTTCCGGCAGAACTACGGGCTCCATCATCTGGCCCAGCATACCGTCCGAGAGCACCATCGTTGGAATGCGGTACCTGTCACCGAGCTCGAATGCTCCGGCAACGAGATCCACCATCTCCTGGACGGTGGACGGCGCCAGAACGATCATATGGAAGTCCCCATGGCCTGTGGATTTGGTCGCCTGGAAATAGTCCGCCTGGGACGGCTGTATGCCCCCGAGACCCGGACCTCCGCGCTGAACATTCACTATGAGCATCGGCAGGTCAGACCCTGCGATGTATGATATGCCCTCAGCCATGAGGCTGACGCCGGGAGAGGACGTGGATGTCATCACCCTGACACCGGCCGCTGCCGCACCCAACACCATGTTTATCGATGCGACCTCTGATTCCGCCTGAAGATACACACCGTTCACCTTCGGCATCCTCTTGGCCATATAGGCCGCGACCTCCGTCTGAGGGGTGATCGGATATCCGAAGAAATGCCTGCAGCCTGCGGCTATCGCCGCCTCCGCAAGAGCCTC
>DAXF01000063.1:710-5103 GCA_002506255.1 Methanomassiliicoccaceae archaeon UBA367 | reverse complement strand
CGCAGTACGGGCAGTTCTTGAATCTCTTCTCGTTCCCGCTGTCCGGAGCCGCCGTAACGGCTGCCGGCTGGGCTGCCGGAGCCTCTACGGCCTTCTCCTTCGGAGAGGGTTTACCGCACTCCTTGCAGAATTTGTACGGGTAGTCATTCACTCCCCCGCAGTACGGGCACATGATTTTCGGACTGCCGCTGCTCGCACCCTGCTGCTGCATCTGCGCCATGGCCTGCTGCTGCTGTTGCTGGTTGAGCTGCTGATACATCTGGGGGAACAGCAGCATGCCGGTTCCGATGGCGGCACCGCCGCTCGACGTTCCGATGGCATCGGCCATGGACTCCATGACGCCGAACTGCTTCCATTCCCTTCCACCGGAGGACCTGAACTGCTGGAATTCATAGATGTCCTTCTGGTATGCGTCCTCGGTGCTGACTGCGTTGATCTTCAGGTTGAGGAGTTGAACGCCCCTGTTCTTGAAGTCGTCCTCTATGTTGACCTTGGCGGTTATGGAGGCCTTCTCGAGATTCGAGAAAACATCCATGTAGTACTGTCTTGCGAGGTGCTGGCTGATCTGCTCGTTTATGTAGCTCTTCAGAAAATCCGACACCTGTCCAGTGGAGTAGGTCTTGAGGCCGCCGATCATCTGCGTTATGAACAGCGTCGGGTCCTCTATGCGGAATTGGTAGTCTCCGTTGGACATCAGAGGAACCGGGGCCTGGTAGTCCTCTGCTACCTTGACCATGGTCCTTATGCCCCATCTTCCGTTGAATTGCTTCTTGGAGATGAAGATCACCTTTGCCTTGAAGGCTCCCTCATCGTATCCTAGGACCTTCTCGTAGATCTTCGTCAGAATCGGTATGTTCGCCGTCGTTATGGTGTGCTTCCCGCCTTCGAATGAGGCGAGTATCTGCCCGTCCCTTACGAAGACGGCCCATTGCCAATCATTCACTACGAGGACCGAGGCTGTTCTGATGTATTCCTCGTCATACTCCCAGAGTATGTCGTCCGGCCCTGCGTTGTCCCATTTTATCACATTGGTTCTGACCATCATCAATCACCGCCTTTGGAAAGGCCCTTGAGCACCTTCTTCCTCTCCCTGAGGTCCTCGAGCATGTCGTCAACCAGGCTCTCGATCTCCGGGGCGTGCCTGCCCGGATCATCCTTCAGCATCCTGGTGCCATCCCTCAGCTTCGCCGTTTCCTCAAGGAGCTTCGCGTCCCACTCCACGACGGAGGAGAGCTCTTTTCCCTCGGTTTTTATGGCTTCCCAGAGTCCCGAGTATCCTTCCTCGGCACTCTCGATCTTCTTCATGCAGGTATCGACCTTGATCCGTATCCTGTCGATATCCTTGGCCAGGTCCATGTCCTTTCCCGCCCTCACAACGCTCCGGTGCACATTGGCCAGGGCCTCTCCCGAGTTCTTTATCGTACGGGCTACCTCGGCCCTGACCTCCTTATCCATCTCCCTGCGCAGGTTACGGTCCCTGTATCCTCTGTACCCGGGCATGTACATGGCAGCCCGCTCGAATATCCCTCTGTCCCCGGTCCCTTTGTCGACGACAGTTCTGTCATATGTCATTTCACATCCTCCCTTTCATGCTCTTGAATACAATCAGCAGTGCAACCAGTATGAGGAGTACCACGAATAGTATCCACGCCTCGAGATCCGTCGTAATGGCAAGCACCCCGACGAAGCCCACGGCCAGGAGCAGATATCCCCAAACCAGTCCGAATTCTCCCCTCGTAGGGGCCATATCCATTGTACTGTCCATGAATATGGATCTGATCAGAAGATATGCTCCGATCACGATCATGAAGACCAGCAATACGGAGTACCAGGGCAGATCCGTGATCATCCAGACCACTATGCCCAGGGCAAGTGCCAGAATGGTAACGGCTATCAAAATGCCCGCATCGCTTCTGGCGTTGATCCTGTTCTTGTCGATTGCCATTTTTGTTCTCCTCCTCATACGTAAAGTATCGTGTTCTTATCCATTCTGCCCACCCTCTCGGGGATCAGGGTCCCGAAATCGGAAGGAAGGCGCAGGCCGCCGTTAAGGCTGACCGGTATGTAGACGACTCTCCTGACCAAAGGTTGGCTCAGCCTCAGTTTGTTGTCGGATGCTGTGCGCTGCCTGAGGTATCCAGCCACCAGGTTCTCTGCCTCCCTCTTGGTGCTGAGAGGTATGATGACCTTCCTTGCTCCCGGAGAGTTATCTGCGACCGAATCCTGTATCCTGCCTATTCCCTGACCCTGGCTTATGCTCGTCTCGTTACCTTTTATTCCGGCGAGGATGCTGCTCTCCGGCCTGATCTTGAATATGTCGGTGATGGCTGATGCCGGGTTGTTAAGACAGGTCGGGTCAGTGACGAAATCTGCGCAGACGAGAAGGTCCTCCTTCACCTCAACGCTCTTCTTGGACCAAAGCGCCCCGGTGGTGAAACTATATCTCAGATCCACCTCCCAGAAAGGCATCAGGTACTCGCCGGCACCGGCGGATATGGGCAGTGCGGCCTTGCCGGTCTTAGCCGCCAGAACAACGGACACCTGACCGAAAATCTCTCCGTACCTGCCGCGATTCTTAAGCAGATGGTTCCATCCCTGATTCTGTGCCAGAGGCATGTCCATGACCTTCTTTATCACGTTCAGGATCTTCAGGCCGTCCGTACCCGGAGCGGTCCCCATCATGTCTGCCACGCTGATCAGCATGTCAGATACGGAGATCTCCTGATCGACGGCGTTAACCATTATGCCGAGCTGCGGGTCCGCAGCCGCCCTCGAGCGGACCTCCTCAAGAGTCCTTTTTCCGTTTCGAAGGTGGGATCCGGCATCACCGGGTTTCCCGTCCAGCAGATACTGGCTTCCGTCGCAGACATCGGCGAGGGCTGTGTATCTGAGGGCGACCGTCTCGCTCCCTTTGCTGTTTCTGAGAACAGACGCGGCCTCTCTGAAGTTCTTCGACATGAGGACGTATCTTCCCTCCTTGTCCTCAGACAGGAGATTCATGTTGTTTATCATCAGGGCGTAGCTTTTGGTCAGCGAGTCGGCTTCCGTCAGCAGCGCTCTTCCCGCATCATCCACTGCCAAAGGTTCTACCGATTTTATCCGGGCGTTGAACTCGAATGCCTTGGCCGGGGTGTGCGTCGGAACATAGGCCGAAGAACGGGAGAAAGGCAGGGCGATCAGGCAATTACCGAGAAGGCTGGTGTTGCCGAACTTGTAATCCATGAGCTCCATGCTCACTCTGGGCCTGATGTCCCTGACGAATATGCTGTTCCTGGCTATCGGGTCTACGTTCTCCGCGGCCGACATGTTGAAACCTGACGGTATCGCACTGCTTATCCACGATTTGACCTGGACCATCATCTCTTCCAGGTACGCCTTCGCATCCATCCTCTGCTGAGTTGTACCGCAGCTGGAACATGTAATGTACGGAATCGTGGATTCCACGGCTTCCCTTTCGAAGGGAGCACCGCAATATTTGCACCTCAGGGCCACAATATCGGTCAATCGATCACCTTGTCATCCTGAGATAGGCTATCTGGCTCTCCAGAGCTGCTATGGATGCAAGCAGCTCCGTTCTTACTCTCGATATCTCTGCCATGGACATGTTGTGATAGTACTGAGCTATACTGTCGGCCCGTTTTGAGATTGCAGAGTAGCAGGCCCTGCAGGCGAATATGGAGTCATAGCTCTCGTTGGCTGATGCAAGGGGGCTGTCGCCCGCATTCCTGAGCTGAGGGCTTATCTCGCTGGGCATAGCGAAGAAGTGCACGCCCTCTCCCGAGGTCTCCCTGCCGCAAATCCAGCAGGTGCATGATTTAGAGTATTTCTTGATCTTATCCAGGTTCTCCTCGCCTGTTTCCCCGAACTGGCGCCTGTAGTTGTGCGCCATTTGCAGGTATTCGGCCGCCTTCTTCGGATCTGCCCACACCTGTCCCTCGGACATGCTCTCGAATCCCGTGGCCATGAGCAGGGCGGACAGGCGCATACCTGTCATCTGGGTGTTGCGGAAAAGCTCATAGAAGACGAGATTCGCATTACCGACCTTGGTCTGCATCTCCTGCGCTGAGCTTATGAGGGCCTGTCCCTTTGCTTCGTAGGTATTGTTATTGGAAGGCATTTGTTGCGCGGTCAGCATCTTGGCGGTGGCCTCGCATTCGCTCACTACCATCGGAGCGCTCATCTGGGTCAGACCGAATTCGAAGCTCAGGTCCCCCCGCCCCCTAAGGAGTTCTGCCGTCGACAGATAAGCACCGGGACTGTTTATGTTGGTCCTTATATTGAGTATCGAGAGCATCAGGCGTGCCATGTCCTTCTTGGTGCACTTGTCCTTGTCAAGGCATTTATCGAATGATTTGGCGGCCTTGTCGTACTCCCTTCTTTTGATGAGGTCCTC
>DAXF01000063.1:0-631 GCA_002506255.1 Methanomassiliicoccaceae archaeon UBA367 | reverse complement strand
CGTGCCATGTCCTTCTTGGTGCACTTGTCCTTGTCAAGGCATTTATCGAATGATTTGGCGGCCTTGTCGTACTCCCTTCTTTTGATGAGGTCCTCACCCTCATCGTACAATTCATCTCCGTCCTTGAAAAATCCGAAAGCCATTGGGCCACCTCTAGATATTGCAAGGGAGGAATCTGCTTTTAATCCTATTCAAAGGTGCTGCGCAGCTCACGTTTCACTATATGGGATCAAGGTTTCATCAGAGGTATGCCCGTCTCATCCCCGCCATATTTTGCGAAGGCAAGGGAGATCATGATCCCTATCGCTGCCGCCACTATTCCCACGGCCGCTTCGGCCAAGGTATCTATCTGAGTGGAGAACAGGATCACGATGACCGATCCCAGTGTGAGTCCGAATATGAGATAGTATGCGTGTCTGGGGAAACGCTCCAATACATCTGACATTATCCTTGCGAAAAGGAAGATACCCGCAACGAAGCCGATACCGAGAGAGGCTATGACAAAAAGATCCATGTCCGCCACCCTTTCGATTGATACGGTGAAAAGGCCCATGGCGAGAAGTATGGCCGTGCCGCTGAGTCCCGGCACTATCTTGGCCATCGCCATCACGAGTCCACAGAACATGAAAAC
>DAXF01000032.1:2225-12087 GCA_002506255.1 Methanomassiliicoccaceae archaeon UBA367 | reverse complement strand
TCTGGAATCCGTTGCATACTCCGAGAACCGGCTTCTCGGATTCCACGAACCTCTTCAGTTCTGTCCCTATGTCGCTCTTTATCCTGGCGGCGAATATCGCACCTGCCCGCACGTAATCTCCCGCGGAGAATCCCCCGGGGAAGGCCAGGATATCATAATCCTCAAGACTGCGTTTCGCATGGTCGGAGGCTTTGCCCGCCAGTTGCTTAAGGTGCACCAGCTCCGGGGACGCACCGACCATTTTGAAGGCTTGATACATCTCATCTTCGCAGTTGGTCCCCTCTATACGAATGACGCATACCTTAACATCCTCAGCTTTCATGCTGCACCTCCCATCACATTCCACAAAGGCTTGCTCCATGACTCGTATAGGCTGAATACAGGTATCCTCGCTCCCGCTATTGCTAGCGAATCCCCACCCGTCCTGCCTATCATCTTCGCATCTTCGCCCATTATCCTCTCGAACTCCGCAGCGGCGCTCTCCTTGATCTCGACTATCCAGCGGGTGTTGCTCTCAGAATAGAGCCAGATGCTCTCTTTTACGTCACTCGGAACATCTATCTCCGCTCCTACCCTTCCGGAGAGGCACATCTCCGCTATTGCGACTGCGGCTCCTCCGTCCGAGCAGTCATGACAGCTCCTTACCAGGCGCCTGTCGATCGCGGACAGCAGCTTCTCTGATATCCTCTTGAACACTACAGGATCGGATTTCGGAACGGAACCTCCGCTGCCTCCGTACTTGCGGAACAGAAGGGACCCTCCCATCTCGTCCTTCGTGCTTCCTACCATATAGATCCTGTTACCTGGATCCTTGAAATCTGCGCTGACGGCTTTCCTGGCATCCTCGATTATCCCGGTAGCCATGATCATCGGGGTCGGCAGCACTCCGCCGCCTTCCGACCCTTCATTGTACAGACTGACGTTGCCTGAAGGTATGGGTATCTCCAATGCTCTGCATATGTCGCCAAGGCCGCGCACGGCCTCCCTGAACACGCCGAGCCTGTCCGGTTTCTCGGGGTTTCCGAAGTTAAGGCAGTTGGTTATGGCATCGGGCCTCGCGCCTACGGCGACAAGACCTCTGAGCGCTTCCTCGACCGAGGACATGGCACCGTTGTATGGGTCCGCCTCCGTGAACCACGGGTTGCAGCCTATGACGGCGGCCAATCCCCTGAAGCTTCCCGGCACAGGCATTATTATGGATGCGTCGCCGGGCCCGGCAGCGTTCATCTTACCGACCATCGGCCCCAGGGCGGTTGACCCCCTGACCTCGAAATCATACTGTCTTATGGCCCATTCCCTTGAAGCCACATTAAGATCCGAAAGGAGATCCAATATCGCCTCTCCTGCGGAGGGTATCTTGGGGAACACCTCGTTCTCCTTGCCCGAGATCTTCGGGCTGACGTAGGGCCTGTCGTATGCAGGTCCTCCGGTAAGGAACTCCGTGTCCATGTCCAGGACCTTGGTCCCATGCCAATAAACCTTCGTCCTGGGGACATCCGTGGTGACCGCCACCGGTGTAGCCAGAACGTCCCAGAGCTCGAATATCTCCAGTATCTTGTCGGTATTCTCGGGCTTGCAGGTGACCATCATGCGCTCCTGGGACTCCGAGACCCATATCTCCCAAGGTGCCAGACCCTCCTCTTTGAGGGGCACCTTTTCCAGATGGACATCTGCTCCGCATTCCCCGGCGGAAAGGGCCATCTCGCCGACGACACAGCTGAGACCTCCTCCACCCAAGTCCTTCATCCCGGTTATGAGACCGAGGCGGTTGACCTCCAGGCATGCGTGTATTATCGGCTCCTTTGTTATGGGGTCGCCCAGCTGTACGGCCCCCCTGGAATCCTCATCGGAAGTGGAGGTGAGATCCGCGGATGCGAAGGTCACGCCGTGTATGCCGTCCCTCCCGGTTCTGCCGCCGATCAGAATCATTGTCTCCCCCGGCCCTCCCGCGAAGTTGTTGGTCAGCTCGTCCTTTCTGACTATTCCCAAAGCCCCCACGTTCACTAGACAGTTCGTCGTGTACCTCTCATCGAAGAAGAAACCGCCTGTGATGGTCGGCACTCCGACCCTGTTGCCGTAATCCCTTATCCCGGATACTACGCCGCTGAGCAGGTACCTGGGGTGCTTTGTGCCCGGCGGGAGCTCCCCTTTCCTGTCGATCGGACCGAAGCACAGGGGGTCCCCGAGCCCTACCGGCTGCGCCCCCATGCACACGATGTCCCTGAGTATGCCGCCTATCCCTGTGGCCGCTCCTCCGTACGGCTCTATCGCCGAAGGATGATTGTGACTCTCTATCCTGAGTGCGTATCCGTGATCCTCATCGAAGACCATGACTCCTGCGTCCCCTCTCGACAGAACATTGGGGTGCTTAACCGAGAATACGAATTTCTTGAGTATGTTCTTGGAGCTCTTGTAGCAGCAGTGCTCGCTCCAGGCCTGTCCGAGGGACTCCAGCTCCACGTCCGTCGGGTTCCTGCCCTCTTTCTTGAAGTAATCTACTATGACCTTCATCTCGTCCAGAGACAGGCTCAGTCCCATCTCCGACGATATGCTCTTGAGCTCTTCATCAGAAGCCGAGAGTATGTTCACGTCGTGGAGAGGGAAAGGTACGTCCCTCTTGACGGACAATGCCTTCTTCGCCATCAGATCATCTCGCGGTGACGCTGTAGCTCTGGATGACTGGGTTTGCCAGAAGAACGCGGCACATCTCCTCACCGGCCTTCACAGCCTCGGACTTGCCCATGTCCAGTTCCACTTCGAAGACTTTCACGCACTTGACGGAACCGACGCCTTTGAACCCGAGAGACTCCAGTGTCTTCTTCGTGTTGCTTCCTTCGGGGTCGGCCACGCCTTTCTTGAGCTCTATTCTTATCTCGATTACGGCCATTGTGCGTATATGAGAGTTCACTAATTAAAAGGATTCTTAGCTTACTCAGGCTGTGCGCCTTCCGAAGGCCAGATATCCTGTGTGACCCAGCATGTCGAATGAGGGCCTCACGCCGCCGGGGTGTACCACCATTTCTCTCTGTATGGTCTCACATGCGAGAACATCCCTGAGACCCGCTTCCCTCATAGCATTGACCGCATTCTGAAGCTGATTCGCGTTGGGGATGTAAACGCATACCATGCCGCCGGGCCTGACCTTCGGCAGCAGGTTGCTGAAGGCGTTCTCCGGGTCCGGCATGTCCATTACCAGGGCATCGGCCGTAATATCCGGATCGGCCTCCCTGGCATCGCACACTATGCAATCCCAGTTCTCGAAGCCCATGCGCCTGACATTCCTGCCGGCCAGCTGGGCATTGTCCTCTCTGAGCTCCAGGGTGAGGACCCTCCCGTTAGGGGAGACCGCCCTCAGAAGGGCCATGGTCAACGCTCCGGACCCGGCGCCCACTTCCAAGACCGTGCTGCCTGCCCTTATGTCGCAACGGAAGAGTATCACTTCCGCATCCTTCGGGGTTATTATCTGCGCCCCCCTCTCAAGAGAGGTCATCATATCGACCGTGGTCGGTCTGAATACTGTGAACTCCTTGCCGGCCACCGTCATCCTGGAACCATCGTCCAGATCTCTGAACCTCTCACCGTCAACGGTGCCCAGGGAGTGTATCTTCAGCATCTTGTAGGCGACTTTGAGCCAGTGCTTCTTCCCGTAAGAGTCTTCCATGAAGACTAGCTCATTCTCTTCGAAGGGCATGGGACGTCTATCGCGGAGCATCGGTTAATCATTTCGTATGCTCAAAGGGAACTTATAACCCTAAGACCCTTCCAGATTTCATGACGTCCGGCATATTGGGGATAATGGCATGCCCTATTCTGGAGGATGAGTTGGTATACAGCCTCAGTAGCGACAGGGAGAAGAAGAGGATCTTCTTGCTGGATAACGATCACAACAAGATGATAATCCCGAAGCTGGAAGAGAACGGCGTCCCCTATACGCTGTTGAGCGAGAAGGATTTCCTCAGCGGGGAAGCGGATATACCCGGCGACGGGTACAGGATCGTGATATGGATGATGGACCTGGGTCTCCACGAGGAGCCGGAGAATCTGAAGATAAGGATAAGGGAGCTCATGTCTGATTTCCAGGAGCATGTGGACGCTATAGCCCTCTATTACGGACTGTGCGGCAACGGGCTGAAAGGAATAGAAGAATGGTCCTCTTCCAACCTTGCCGTTCCCATGACGATCTGCAAGGACAGATTCGGGAAGGTTTGCGACGACTGCATCTGCGTGCCCATGGGCGGTACAGACAATTACCTTAGATTATTGAAGAAATACCCCGGGATCATGTACTTCACACCTGGGATGGCCTGCAGCTTCGAGGAGTTCATGGACAGCATGGAGCTGTTCAGGGGCGTCGAGAAGGGGGACCGGGAGATGTTCAAGATGGTCCTGGAAATGGCCGATTACAAGTACGTAATGAAGATCCAGACGGGACTGGGAGATCAGAGGAACTTCCAGAGGTGCGTCGAAGAGTTCGCCGAAAAGTACGAACTGGAAGTAATGGAGCTGGAGGACGGATGGGTCAGCACAGAGGTGGCTGACCTGACCTACGAGCGCGCCAAGTCCCTTCTCAACGGTCACATGGAGCGGGCCGCATAGGCCAGTAGCTCCGATCTCTTACCGCACACCAGGCACTTGCCGTCATGCTTCTCCGCAGGATACGGTGTGCCCAGGATCTTGATGTCCTTCTCCTCGACTTTCCCGCCGCACTCCATGGAACCGCACCACGGGAAGGTGACGACCCTCTCAGGAATGTTGTCCAGGGATTCTACTGACATGACAGAGGATGCCTGGAAGGCCTCCGCCTTCGATCTCATGTCCTTCTTGATCTCTGCCAGTATCAGCCTGACGCCGGAGACCAGGGAATCGGAGGATATCGTGCCCTTCTCGCCGTTGTCCCTTCTTGCGAAGGTTATGACCTCGTTCTCCATGTCCCTGGCGCCGAGCTCCAGTCTCAATGGCACGCCCTTTATCTCCCAATCATAGAACTTGCTGCCGGGCCTGTCGTCCCTGTTGTCCAGATGCGTGCGTACACCCGATTCCCTGAGGATCATGGCGATCTTCTCAGCCTCCAGTTTGACCTCTTCGGCGTTCTTCTTGGAGATTATGGGTATTATGACGACCTGATAGGGCGCGATGTCGGGAGGCATTACCAATCCCTTGTCATCGCCGTGCACGCTTACGACAGCTCCCAGAAGACGCTCGCTCATACCGTAGGTGGTCTGATGCACGTGCTTGTGCTCCCCGCTCTCGTCCTCATACGTTATGTCGTACGGAACGGAGAAATTCGTCCTGTAATGGTGAACCGATCCCAACTGCAGCGTCCTGTAGTTGGGCATGACAGTATCGATGCCCACTGTGTAATGTGCGCCCGGGAACTTGTCCCAATCAGTACGTTTCAGCAGGAAGTACGGAAGGCAGAGCCTGTCCATGACCTTCTCCAGGATCGACAGGTCCTCATCGATCTGCTTCTGGGCATCCTCCTCGGTATCGTGGCAAGTGTGAGACTCGAAGAAATGGATCTCCCTGACCCTGATGAAGGGGCGGGTCTGCTTCGTCTCGTAACGGAATGTGTTGACTATCTGGTAGATCTTCAGGGGAAGGTCCTGATGGGACCTTATCCACAGGGAGAACATTGGATACATGGCTGTCTCACTGGTCGGCCTCACGACCAGGGGAACGTCAAGCTCGTTATCTCCCGCTTTGGTTACCCAGTATACCTCGGAATCGAATCCTTTGATGTGGTCCTTCTCCTTCTTGAACTCTGTCTCGGGGATCAGAAGAGGGAAGCAGACCTCGTCGTGCCCGGTGTCATCCAGCTCATCGCGGATGAAACCGTCTATGAAGCGCATTATCTTCCATCCGTACGGGGTCCAGACATTCATCCCCTTGATCGGATAGCGCTTGTCGGAGAGCCCTGCCTTCTCTACGATGTCGAGATACCATTCCGCATAGTTCTTGCCGTCCAAGAGGATCACCGCTTGGATTTCAGCGCTTCGGCGATGATCGGGGCCACGGATATGTGGGACAGCTCGTTCTCCAAGGTGTTGCAGCAGAGCACTCCGTCAAGGGAGCTGCCCGTAAGCTTCTGAACGGCACCGTCAACGAAGACGCCGTGCGTGCACGCCACGTAAACGTTCTTGACTCCTTCCTTCTTAAGCTGGGCCGCTGCGGCTATTATGGTGCCGCCTGTGGCGATTATGTCATCGACTATGAGCACATTCTTACCTTTGCAGTTGGACTTCGAGGGCTTTATCGACACCTCTGTGCCTGATATGCGAGTCTTCTCCAAGTGATCGTAAGGCTTGCCCATCCTGACACCGACCTCCTTTGCCCTGTCCTTGGCTCCCAGATCCGGGGACAGGACTATGTCGACGTCCCTCTCTTTGAAGTAATCGGCTATCGCCGATGAGGCCTTCACGTCCTTGGTCTCGCAGTCGAAGAACCTGAGAACGTCCTCTTTGTGTATATCCACCGTTATCACGCGGTCGGCGAGCATGGCGAGGCGCTTGGACATCACCTTGGCGCTCTCCGGCTCCCCGGGCCTGAAGACCCGGTCCTGCCTGGCGTACCCGAAGTATGGGATGACCAGGGTTATCGTCTCGGCGCCCATCCTGTGAACGGCGTCCTGCAATAGGAACATCTCCACAAGGTTGCCGTCCGGATAGGTATTCTGCACGATCACGACATCATCATCCAGATTGTCGCTGTCTATCCTCGTGTAGCATTCCCCGTCTGGGAATCTCGTTGTCGCCGCCTGTATGTATTTGCACCCAAGAATTCCGGCCAATTCTTTCGCCAGGTCCCTTGACGAGGAACCCCCCACGACTATCATGCTGCTGAGTAACGCGTGCTTTTTATTATACCTAACGCACACGTGCAACGGCGACCCTTTCGGCAAAGGATATAATCGTGCTCCCCTTATCTCATATCGGGATGCAAATGCAGGGTAACAACGGGGCCGAGGGCACCGGTATCGAGAGACCCTCCGACAGACTGGTGAGATCGTACAGCGTGGCAAAGGTGGTAGCCTCCAACGGCGTCGCGTGTGCTCCTCCGGCACAGAAGGAGAGGGGGCCGCAGGTCCAGGCCAGGAACGACTGCGAAGTTGTTGGTACCATATACGGTAACGTAGGCACGTCCACCTTCAACTGCAGAGTGATCGCACATCTCGAGAAATCCGAATATGTCATGGCAGAGCACCCAGATTACGGATGGGTGCTGTGCCAGGTGGGGACTCTGATCAGGAAGACAGACCTGACTTTGGAGAAGAGCGCTAACCTGAACGAGAATACTGTTATCGATGAGATGGTCAGCGCCCAGATCGACGTCATCGGGTACAGGGACACCAACAATCTGCTCCAGGTCCCCAGAACCACCTTCAAGGCCGGAGCGGATGTCTGCAGGGCCAGCGGGAAACTGGTGCAGAGCGTTCTGGGCCTCAGGAACAACACAAAGGTCGGCGGGTACATCGGGTTGCTGCACGGGCACGATCTTCCAGTTACATTGGATATTAACGAGCTGCTGCAGAAGCACGTCTGCATACTCGCCAAGACCGGGGGCGGCAAGAGCTACATGTCCGGCGACATCATCGAGGAGATGATGAAGAGGGACGTGACCACCATGATCATCGATCCCCACGGGGAGTACGGAGCCATGAGGGATATGGGGAAGGTGGGCGATCCCCGTTTCGGGGTTGTCCCCAGAGGCTACGCGGACAAGATCCGGGAATTCTCGGTCCTCAAAAACGACGACCCAAACATAAGATCGTTGAGATTCACCCTGAGGGCCCTGGAAGCCAGGGAGCTACTGGAACTGACCCGGACGAACGATGTGCGCTCTTACCTTACGACCCTCAAGAGAGCGATAGATGCACTGAGGGAGCACCAGGAGATCTATTCTCTGAGGGATCTTATCGATGTGCTGCTTTCGTTGGAAACGGATAACAAGAGCGCTGTTCTGATCAACGAACTGGAGTACCTGGACGAGATCGGCATATTCGCCACCCTCGGGAACAAGGTCTCCGAGCTGGTGGAGAAGGGGAAGACGACAATAATCAATCTCAAAGGGGTACCTCCGGATATACAGGAGCTCATAGTCAGGAGGCTGAGCACCATAATGTTCGAGATGAGGAAGCAGGATGCTGTCCCGCCCATGATGATGGTCATCGAGGAGGCCCACAACTACTGTCCGCAGGTCGGCACCGCCCTCTCATCGAAGGCGCTTTCCACTATAGCCTCTGAGGGCAGGAAGTTCGGACTGGGACTAACGGTTATAAGCCAAAGACCCGCTAAGATAGACAAGAACGTGCTGAGCCAGTGCGGGACGCAGATCATACTCAAGGTGACGAACCCCAACGACGTGAAGGCCATATCAGCATCCGTGGAGGGGCTGACCGCAGGGATGATGGATGAGGTCCAGACGATGCCCATAGGCATGGCGATGGTCGTCGGAGCCGGGATACAGACACCGCTGCTGGTGGATGTCAGGCCCAGGGAGAGCAGGCACGGCGGAACGGGTGTGAAGGTGATATCGGATGATTGACAGGATAACCGAGGAGAAGATCGACAGATACCTCAGCATAACGAACGAGGCCTTAACCAAGCTGAAGGTCGTAGCTCCGGATAGGTCCTTCAACAAAAGGCTGGCAGATAATTTCCTCAACATGGCACATTCATATTACAAGGATGCAAAGCACTTCAGGAGCGAGGGGGACCTGGTGAATGCGTTCGCTGCGGTCAACTACGCCCACGGGTGGCTGGACTGCGGAGCACGGATAGGGCTCTGGGATGTCGACGGTGACGACAGGCTATTCACCCTTTTCGAATGACGGAACCGCCGAATGATGCCGATTCGTATATCGCGGCTTCCGGAAGGAGCTCCCGGACCTCTTCCGCGGATGCAGTGGTGATGATACTGTGACCGAGCATGCACATGGCCGATCTTCCAGGTAGAAGCCTGAGCGCTTCCGTCACCGCAGCGGATTCGAGCCCCGCAGCATGGGAGAACTCGCGGGCCAAGGAGAACAAGCTGCTCTCCGTCCTGTTATTGACATAGGACCTGAGACATCGGTCGCCGCTGCCTTTGATCCTTGCCTCTGTCAAGGGATCGGAGAGGATCCTGGACGTGGATATGGGCGGCCCCACTACCGCAATGGTCAGATCGAACTTCAGGCCCGAATCAGTCACCTTGCCGTGTGGAGGGAGACCTGCAGATTCCCTTGTGGGCTGGTGCCCCTGGCACATTATGGCTGCAACATCCCCGAGACCACCGCCGTTCTCTATCTCGGCGACATGGGCCGCCGGGAACGCCTCGTATGGGTCCCTTCCGACGATGCTGCATACGCATGTCCCGGCCGCTATGGTCCCGGCCGCGGACATCCCGAAACCTTGACTGACCGGCAGTCCGCATTCGATGCTGATATCGAATCCCCTCCCGGGAGCAAGCGCTGCCACGGCAGCGGCCGTTACGGGAGCATCGCTTTCCGCACCGTCCAACAGGATGGAGACGCGGGAATCCCTTCTTTCCTCCACCGCGACCTTCGCTCCCAGAGCGGTCTTGATGCCTGCGCCGACTGAACCGGACCTGAGTATATCTCCCGTCCTACGCGGCGAGAAGAACAACGTGATATGACCCGGGCAGAAGGATTCGGTCATGAGCAGATGTCGAGTATGCTGTTGGCTATGCTCTCTTTGGTGCCGGTTATGTCCTTCTCGCCCTTTGCGGAGACGAGTATGACAGATGCGGATGTTTTGCCTGCGGAGTCTATGTCGTTAGCCACAACTGCCGTCAGATCATAGGCCTCCAGCCTCTCCCTGGCACGTGCCGCCAGGGCCTTCTTCGTAAGTCCTGATTCCGCTTTGAA
>DAXF01000032.1:0-2006 GCA_002506255.1 Methanomassiliicoccaceae archaeon UBA367 | reverse complement strand
TCAGCTTCATACTGAAACCCTTATCGCTTGGCATCTTCCCCGCGTACTCCTCCCCGGGAGTGAAGTCCGCCAGGGCCGCCGGGACTATGACCACATCATGATCTATGCCTTTCACCATGCTCACCAGCTCCGTGACCTTGGCGAAACGTTTGGTATCTATGTAATCAGGAAGCGGCACTGAGCATCCTCCCATCCACAGCTCCACCTCTGCACCGCGCTCGAAGGCCCTCTCGGCTATGCGCACGGACATCAGGCCTGTGGAGCGGTTCGTTATGATCCGCATTGAGTCTATCGGCTCCTCCGAGCGTCCTCCTATGACAAGTATCCTCTTGCCTACGAGGTCGTCCTTGGACAGCATCCTGGTCACCCATGCGACCACTTCCTCCCTGGATGCGACCTTCGCCCTGGGACCGTCGGTGTTCGGTCCGATCATTGAGACACCCCATTCCCTCAGCGTCAGGACATTCTTGGCAACCCCGGGGTTCCTGTACATGGCATCGTGCATAGCGGGTGCCACCGCCACCGGCAGGCCGTGGCCTATGGCCACCGTGGCCATTGACGTGACCGTGCCGTCATCTATCCCGTTGGCTATCTTCGATATGGTGTTGGCCGTCGCGGGATAGATTATCAGCGCATCGGCCTCGGACCCCTCTCCGAAGAGGGAGACGTGCTCCGCATTCCCCGTCAGCTCCGTTATCACAGGATTGCCGCTGGCGAACTCCATGGCCTGGGGGGCCACCATCTTCGTTGCCGCCTCGGACATGGCAACGATCACCTTGGCCCCGTGCCTGATCAGCTCCCTTACGGTGGAGAAGCACTCTGTGGCGGCTATGCTGCCTGTTATGCCTATTACCACAGTCTTCCCTCTAAGCTTGCTGCTCTTCTCGCAGTATATCTCCTCAGCCGGATGCATCTCTCATCAATCCTCCTTTCTGATCATCTTCATTATCTCGGCCAGAGTCTCCTTCCTGTCCCTGGATGCGTCCATGACCGGGTAGCCTTTCTCCCCGGCTATGCGCAGATAGTTCTCCCGCACCCGGGTGAGGTACCCTACGGCCTCGAACCTGCTGTTCTCTCCTCTGGACGATATGCGGTTCAGGCCTTCGGCGGGATCTATGTCGAGCACGACGGTTATGTCAGGTTCTCTTATGACAGGCTCGTTTATGGCCGCGACCCATTCCGCCAGATCCTCGCTGGACGCACTCTGATAAGCCAGGGAGGATACGTAATATCTGTCGGATATGACCACTTTCCCCTGGGAAAGCCACTTCTCTATATCTGCGGTGTGGCATGACCGGTCTGCGGCGAAGAGCAAAGCCTCCGCCTTCGGGTCGAATCCACGCCTCCGGATGAGCTCACCTATGGGCCCGTCCGTCGGCTCAGCCGTCGTAACGACCTCATGCCCCTCCTGGATCAGCTTCTCTTCGAGAAAACGGCAGAGGGTCGTCTTACCTGTACCGTCTATGCCTTCAATGACGACGAACACTTGCTCACCAGTCCTACCTATAACCTGCTCCGTAATCTTTTTTGCGGCGGGCGTCCGCATATATATTCCAATCTCCTGTAAAGGCTCGGAAGGCTCTGGATATCCTTCACATCCTTAATGCACAGAGCCCTTAGCTTATCCCGCATATCCGTATCGTAGCGAATCCCCAGGGAATACAAATTCTGTTCCAGGCTCTTGGCTATCTCATCGCCTTTGCTGTCCCAATCCGTGAGGATTATGGCTTCCTTGCCCGACTCATAGACCCTTTCTGCGGCTCTCCGGGGGCCGCCCTCCTTCTGCACCTCGATGGATTCCGCAGCTATCCTGAGGAAGTCCAGGGCCTCCCTGTCCTTCCTTCCCTCTATCAGGATTATGCTTCCCTCCGACATATCTGACAGATCCTCTATCAGCCATGCCAGCTGATCCAGGCGATCGCAGTCGTTCATAGGGCCCCGCCGAGGGAAAGGATTATCGCATCCGGATCGCCACGGATCGCCACGGTCTTCTGCCTGCTGGTGTG
>DAXF01000024.1:4904-5185 GCA_002506255.1 Methanomassiliicoccaceae archaeon UBA367 | reverse complement strand
GCAGATATTAATTAATGTCCTATTGAGACGAACCCGGCCGCCGTGTGGCCGTCCGATCGTCCGAGGGTGCTGTATGGCACCGCAGATATTTATCAGGTTTCAGTGTTCTGATATCATTTCGCAGATTTCTGTCTCATTTACGTGGCCATTCCAAACGATAAAAGTGGATGCTAAGGGGTTTGATACTATTGGTCCAAGACATCGCCTCAGGCATACCTGTCCATATAGTGCTTGTGCGTAAGCGGCACCCATGCCGTCGTTATGAGGTCTATGTCCCCGTT
>DAXF01000024.1:4304-4768 GCA_002506255.1 Methanomassiliicoccaceae archaeon UBA367 | reverse complement strand
GTTATGAGGTCTATGTCCCCGTTAGCAAGCCCTGTGTACATTACGCCAGCATCGACGGTCCTGAGGGATACTGTGTATCCCACATCCTCAAGGAGATGCTTCAGCACATTGGATGAGCCTATGGCACAGGCCCAGCTTACAAGTCCGATCTTGATCTCACCGCGGCCTTCCTGATGCGTCACGTCCCCGAGCCACCTGTTCTTTATCTCCGGATTGGAATCAAGCCAGTTCCTCGTGGCCGCACCTGTTCCTTCCGAACTGCTCTCAATGTAAGCAAGGAGTCCGCTGAACTCACTTGCTTCGTAGGTATACCTCTCCATTATGCCCGCAAGGACAGCATCCTCTGCCTTCAGACCGGGTCTGGCCCAGGACTCTATGGATTCAGCTTCTCCGAAGGACAGTTCCGGGTCTTCGAGATAGACGATCTCGTAGGTTCCGGTCGCCCAGTGGGGATCCCAAAGGGT
>DAXF01000024.1:3914-4140 GCA_002506255.1 Methanomassiliicoccaceae archaeon UBA367 | reverse complement strand
TGGGGATCCCAAAGGGTTACCACGACATGCTCACCGGCCTCATATGCGGAATCCAGGGAGGCCAACATACCTGCTTCCGAAGATATCGTAAGCTCGAAGGAGCTCAGACCGTAATCGGTGATGGCGTTCCCGGCCATCTCCATTATCCCTGCACCGCCGTCAATGCCGATTATCTTGCCGCCGAAATGATGGGCGTTGACCTCCAGGTCATATATGCTATCGATAT
>DAXF01000024.1:3447-3736 GCA_002506255.1 Methanomassiliicoccaceae archaeon UBA367 | reverse complement strand
CAGAAGGTCTGCGGTGTATTGGGGCACCATGAGCCCGAGGCGGGCTCCGTCCTCCAGGACCACGCCTGTTCTCTCTATTTTCTTGGCTCCCGAGTCGCCTGCGTACAGATAGACCCCGGCTCCCAGCAATATTATTACTGCTGCCAAGACTCCTATTTTCAGATGTTTTCCATTCATTTCCTTTCTCCTGTGAGCCAGATGCTCACGTTCTGTTATCCTTGAATGATTGAGTGAGCCTGTCCAGCGTCATGGCTATCAATACGACAGCCAGACCTGCTTCGAATCCGAT
>DAXF01000024.1:471-3290 GCA_002506255.1 Methanomassiliicoccaceae archaeon UBA367 | reverse complement strand
GCCAGACCTGCTTCGAATCCGATCGCGACATCGATCCTGCTGAGGGCGTACACAATGTCCTCGCCGAGACCTCCTCCGCCGATCATCGCGGCGATCACTACCATGGAAAGCGACAGCATAATGCACTGGTTGATGCCGGCCATTATGGAAGGCATTGCGATGGGCATCTGCACCTTGGTGAGTTTCTGCCACCCTGTCGATCCGAAGGCATCTGCCACCTCGTTCATCTCCTGCGGAACCTGCCTGATGCCCAGATTCGTAAGCCTCACCACAGGCGGCATGGCGAATATGACGGTGGCGACGACTCCCGGGACTACCCCTAATCCGAAGAATATCACAGCGGGTATCAGGTAGACGAAGGCAGGCATGGTCTGCATGAAGTCCATAAGTGCCTTGATCGCGGGATTTGCCTTCTCGCTGTCGGCAGCCCAGATCCCCAATGGGACAGCCAGGATCACGGCCACCAGGGTGGAGACCAGCACCATGTTCAGTGTGATCATGGCGCTGTTCCAGTATCCCATCCAATAGATCGTGTAGAAAGCCGCGCCTATCATAAGTGACGTGACAAGGCGTTTTGTGATCAGCAGGGACACGATTATCAGAATAGGTATGAACACGATCGGATCCAGGTAGTTCAGGGCGCTTCCAACGAGATCCAGGATCTGATCGAGTATGTCACTGAACATAGTCAGCAGCCAGCCGAAGTAGTATTCTATGAAATCCACCATCTCTTCCGCGAAGGCCCCTATCGGAGACGCCATTATTCTCCGCCTCCCGTGCTAAGCGTCTCAGCTGCTACCGAAGGACTCACCATGCCCAAGAGAATGCCGTCGCCGTCAACCACAGGTATGGGGAAATCGGTGGTGACCATTACCTGTATGACCTCGCTCATGGGCGTATCCGGGCCGACGGAGGGAATATCCATCACTATTTTCGAAAGGTCTCTGTCCCCGGACTGCACCGCTTTCAGTATATCGTCCGATTCGACCATTCCGACAAGGTGGTTCCTTCTGTCGATGACAAGCATGTCGTTGCGGTCATAGTCGTCCATTATCCTCAGTGCGGTCCTAGGGCCCTGTGTCACATACAGGACGCTCTTGGGCTTTCTCATGAAGAGGCTTGCGGTCAGTATCTTAGTGCGATCAACTTCTCTGACGAAACGACCCACGTACTCGTCTGCGGGATCCTGCAGGATGTCTTCGGCCGTACCCACTTGTACGATCTGCCCGTCCTTCATCAGAGCTATGCGGTTTCCCAGCTTCAGAGCCTCGTTCAGGTCGTGTGTAACGAAGATCACGGTCTTGCCGAGCTCGGATTGGATCTTGATCAGCTCGTCCTGCATGTCGTTCCTTATCAGAGGGTCAAGGGCGCTGAAGGCCTCGTCCATGAAGAGGATGTCGGGATTGGTCGCCAAGGCCCTTGCCAGGCCGACCCTCTGCTTCATTCCGCCGCTGAGGTCCGAAGGCATACTGTCCTCGTACCCTGCGAGACCGACGAGTTCTATGGCGACCTCTGCCTTCTCCAGGCGCTTCGATTCGGGAACCCCCTGCATCTCAAGGCCGTATGCCACGTTGTTCTTCACGTCACGATGGGGGAGAAGTCCGAAGTTCTGGAAGACCATGGACATCTTCTCCCGTCTCGCGATGCGCAGGTCCTCTTCGTTCAGGGATGTGAAGTCAAGCCCGTCGATGAATACCTGCCCGGAAGTGGGTTCGATGAGTCTGTTAATGCAGCGTTCCAAAGTGGACTTCCCGGACCCGGAAAGACCCATCAGGACGAATATCTCGCCTTTTCTTACATCGAAGGAGACGTCATACAGGCCCACGTTGTTGGAGGTCATGTTCTGCACCTCCTCTTTTGTCCTCCCATCTTCGAGAAGCGTCAGTGCTTCCTCGGGGCGCCTTCCAAAGACCTTGGAAAGGTTCCTCACTCGAATCATTATCTCGTTGCCCTCTTCGTCCCGTGGGCTCTCAATCCCTGCGAAGATATCCTCCGCAGTGCGCCTGTTCTTCGAGCGGGGCCGGTGTTCCTCTGCAAAGCTCTTCACGGAGCCCGCAATACGGGCCTTTATCCGTTCCATTCCGGCCGTCAGGTGGTCGTGGAACATGTTGTCCACTGCCCTTATCGGCCTTTTCTTTGTTGTGCCTGAAGACATCGCATCTCATCTCCGATTCTGGTTTGATCGGAGCATCCGCATTCCAGCGCATCCGCTGAGGCATAGGAATCCAAGCAACACGAAGTCGCGGGACCGATCCGCGGACCCGAAGGCCCCCGGACCGCTGAAGATCCCGTGGCATAGCGGATGAACCTTTTGAGGCGAACCTTTTCGCCTTCTCTGATCGGCACGAATACTCCGAGCTCAGGACCCGGAAGGTAGCGCATTTTCGCGCTCTCTTCTTGGTCAAGGTGTTTTTTCCAAAGAAAGCATCTTATTTAAAATGTCGGGTTTTATTTGATTGTGTCTAAAAGTACCAAATAAACAGTGTTTGTGTACATTTATCGCACGTGTTTGTTCAAAGCGTTTCTAAAACGACTCCTGCGGACGGCCCTCATTTTTACTGCATAAGATGAATTCCAAAAGGGTTCTTTGCGGAAGAACGCAGAGAACTCATTTTTCAAAAATATGCTCATTCCAGATCCTGGACCTCGGATATGTACATCAAAGGGTATCTCAAATCCTTGTCATACCTCATCTCCGCGACTACCCTTATGTTTTCTATCCTTATCACAAGTCTTACATCCAGCATGTTGCCGGTAAGGGATACGTAACTGTACTCGTCAGTTTTTGACCTGAAATGCGAGCCGTCTATGTGCACTTT
>DAXF01000024.1:0-184 GCA_002506255.1 Methanomassiliicoccaceae archaeon UBA367 | reverse complement strand
GCTTCGAACAAAGCACGTTCCCTGACGGTGCATTTGAACATATCCGCAGCTCTCCGTTCTCTTTCTTTCATGATCACGAATATCGGATACAGATATAGTTAAGAGTTATTCTTTCGCAACGAATTTAAGTAACCTGTCCTTAAGGCTGTGCCATGGAGAATTTGAGGGAAAGGATATCCTCTCT
>DAXF01000055.1 GCA_002506255.1 Methanomassiliicoccaceae archaeon UBA367 | reverse complement strand
GAAACCTCATTTCTCGATGGGGTCCCCGACAGCTCTGGATACGACTTCGACGAAGTTCACTGACTTCGCGAAGTTCTCCTCTTCCCAGTCCCCCATCCCCCCTTCGATGGCGGTATGGGTCTTTATCTTTGACGACGTCTTGATATTGATGCCGCCCATGCTGCGGACCTTCGATTCCAGGAATGATTCCATGCTGCGGGAGGCCGATGCAATCGCATTCCCCAGATGAGAATGGTATGATGTACCGACATACGGTATGGTAGCGATGAACCTGTAATCCTGTGTCGGCGAGACCGTGGCCGACATGGAGTCCGAGACCTTGCTGGTGACAACGCCTACGGCGTTGCCCACATCGAACTGCTCAGGGAAAACGACATCTGCCCCTATCCTCTCTCCCAGATCGGCCATCATGAATCTGGCGGGCGCCCCGATCCCAACTATGGGTTTTTTGAACCTTGGCCTCAGCGTCATGATCTCCCCTTCTCCGAGGGACGTCATTCTCCTCAGCAGGACCGCTGACCCCTCATCCTTCCAACCGAGAAGCTCGTCATCGAAGATCTTGATCATTATGTGCTCGGCCACCTTGTTCTTTATCTCCTCGAATACAGCCTTGGCTGCCTGCATCATAGTCATGCCGTACCTTTCGCTCAAGGCACTTATCCCTGCAGTGGCACCTTCCGGATTCCCGCTCTCGAAGAATCCCAGGAACACCATCACATCCGTCGGGGTGAGACATGAATGGGTCAGCGCCCCCCTTGCGGTCAGGGAGGCCAGCTCCTCATCTATCACCCAGAGGCCGTTCGATGCGTTCATTATCTCCATTTTGTTCATCGGCCCTTTGCCAGCGAGGACCTCGTATACCTTGGCCTCCTTTCCCTTGAGATTCTTGGGATCGTATCCGTTCTCCGCCACATAGTAGTCGTAGATCGTCGTGTGCTTTATGTTGGATATTACCTCTGGATATTTCATGGCCAGAGTGGAGAGCGGCATCACCCTTTCCGGACCTATGATGAATCTGGACCCTACGGTCGTTATCTTCGAATCACCGCCCAGAGCCACTGTGTACATATCGACGGCCTTGACACGGGTTCTCCACCCGCCTATCCTGGCACCTTCCTGCTGGACTTGAGGGAACCCATCACTCATGACGGCTATGTCCGTGGACGTGCCGCCTATATCGACGACTATGCAGTCCTCCAGGCCGGAGAGCACCTTTCCGCCCATGGCACTTGCGGCCGGACCCGAAAGTATGGTCTCCACAGGATAGTGCCTGGCATCATTGAGGGACATGACCGATCCGTCTCCTTTGTAGGCCATTATGGGAGCTGTTATCCCTTTCTCGCGGAACGTTCTCTCGACATCGTCGAAGAACTTGCTGACGACGGGTATTAGCCTGCCGTTCAGCACAGCGGTCTCTGCCCTCAGGTCGACGCCCAGCACCGCGGACAGTTCATGACCGGCCACGGTCGGTAGCCCGGTCATCTCCTCCGCCAGGGCCTTGACCTTCTTCTCCTGCGTAGGATTGAGATTGGCGAAGAGACCGGATATCGCTATGGAGTCCACCCCCTCGGACACCTCTCTTATGGCCTCCTCTATCTCGGCCTTCGACAGCGGAGCAAGGGACTTCCCCCTATGATCGTACCCTCCGCTTACCACAACCTGCTTCTTTTCCCCGAAGCTGATCTTCTCCATTGGGTTCCATCCTATCAGGATTAGACCGACCTCCCCGCCCTGGCCCTCCAAGACGGAGTTGGTCGCCAGCGTGGTGGATATCCCTACCGCCGATATGTCCTCCGGCCTTATGTCGGTGGCCTTGAATACGGCATCCACCGACTTGAATAGGCCTATGGACAGATCCTCATGGGTAGTTGGGGATTTTCTCTTGGCAATCACAGAATAGTCGTCGAGATCCAATATGACTGCGTCTGTGTAAGTTCCGCCGGTGTCGACGCCCAGGCCGTACCTGGCGTTCACAACGGTCTCATTCTCATCCGTCACCGTTTCCGGCTCGACGAGCCCCACGCCCTCTACCAACTTCCCCAGATACCCGGAGACCTTCTCTCTCTTCTTCATCTCCGAATTATATCTGGTGGTCTGATAGTAGACGTAGTAGGAGTTCCCGGTCTTCTTGACATCGAAGCATTTCCTACCGGCCTTCTTCTCAGAATCTATCCACTCCTTTACCCATTCGTCATAGTCGGATCTTTGAACCATGAGAGCAGTAGAGAGGTGTGATTGTATTTATTCATACCGTATAACATGTTATACGGTATTATACGGTAACTTGCTGCCCAGAATACGGCACGCTGTTGATTAAAAGTAAAAAGGAAAGGGTTTCGTTGCTTCAGAACCTGTCATCTAGCTTAGATGCCCAGGAGCTTTGCGGCGAAGTGGGATGCCTCTACAGCGTCGTAGGTCCATCCGTCTGCACCAATCTGGTCAGCGAACTCTTTCGAGGTTGCGCCGCCGCCGATCATGGTGAAGATCTTGCCCTTCAGACCCTCTTCCTTCAG
>DAXF01000089.1:7954-12097 GCA_002506255.1 Methanomassiliicoccaceae archaeon UBA367 | reverse complement strand
TGCATCTCGACCTCGGACCTTATCGCTTCCCGGGTCTTATCTATGCCTACGAAGGCTTTGTTCATGTCAGATATCAGGTCGAACTCCCACTTGGTAGCCAGATAGTGGGCCCCCCTGATGATGCTCTCCTCCAGCCCTCTGCGATCGGACCGTATGTAACTCTCGAATCTTCGCCTGAATCCCGATTCCATGTCCGGAACGGTGTTGTCGAATTCAGAAAGGACATATTCTGTGATCTCGTCCGATCTCTCCTTCTTTATCTTGTGGAAAATCTCCGGCTTCAGATCGGTCAGTGCGGTTCTCTGTATGAACGAGAACATGCAGTACTCTATGATCTTCGTCCAATCCACATTGGCACCCGAATCCTCCTCCTTCTTACCGATGTACCAAGCTATGGCGACCTTGTGCGCCTGCTTGTCCAGCTCCGTAAGGTCCATTGGCCTGAGGTGATCGTTCCACCTGTGCATATTGGCAGAGTCGAAGAACCTGAAAATGAGATTCATGCTGAGAGCCCTGTTCGAATCGGACATGACTTATACAGTGGCTGAGACAAGGTTAAATGTTTTCGGTAAGCGGTTTGAAGAAAGTCCTAAAAGGACTTTCTTAACCGTTGACGATACCGCCAACGATCTGGCTTATACTGATTATCTTCGCATCCTCGGATGCGGAAGAAGCCTCTACGGCTTTCAGCTGACCAAGGAACCCGTCGCCCCTCGCATCAGTTATCTTCTTGGCCGCAACCTGTGCGTCTATCTTGGCGGCTGCGAACCTAAGCGCATCGGGCACTCTGCCCTCGCCTTTGAAGTTGGAAGCTCTGCTCACGGATTTCTCGACGTGTGCGCTTGCCTTCTCTCCACTCTTGTCTTTCTTCTTGAACAGATTCCTGAGTTTATCGCCGATGCCCATTTTTCATCCCTCTTGTGTATCTTTATTCCATATGTCCTTCACGAAATATATCAGAGCCACCGACATCCATATCATGACAGTCCCGATTCCCATGATTACCAGGGAAACAGTCCCACCGATATCGTATGCACCGATATATCCCGCAGTCCCCAAGAGAAGGACGGCAAACCCTGCTATGGCAAGTGCCAATCCCACCTTCTGGTTCTTGGACATCCGTTGATTAGCACAATTTCCATCGTTTATATTTGTTACTATATAGCCACACGCAATAACCGATGTATATTTCGGACATCTGGATGAGCGTGCTATCCTTAATATTTCGAAGACGTTGCGGGTTATATGGAAATCTCCCGAAGGCTTGAATCCATACCCATGTCGGGAATAAGGAAGATGTTCGATCTGGCAAAACCCGACAGCATAAACCTGGGTCTCGGAGAACCGGACCTTGATCCTCCCAAAGAGGCGATAGAGGCGATGGCCGAGGCCTCCAGAGCAGGGTTCAATAAATATGGTCCCACAGCAGGCATAATGCCTCTCAGGAAGGCCGTGGCGGAACGTTATCGGCCCTACGGCATAGAAGGGGAGAACGTCATGATAACGCCCAGCGGATCGACGGCCCTACTGGAGGTATCCCAGGCACTCATAGATCCGGGGGATGAGGTTCTGATCCCCAGCCCGGGATTCGTAATATACGGCCCGCACACTAAGCTGGCCGGGGGAAGGCCTGTGGAGTACCGTTTCACGGGCAAGGATTTTCAGCCGGACATAGAGGATATAAAATCCAAGATAACCGAGAAGACCCGGATCATGTATGTGAACAACCCGTCCAATCCAACGGGTGCGGTCCTGAGCGGGGAATCCTTCCGGGCCCTTTGCGATATAGCCGATGACCACGGGATAACTGTGGTATCTGACGAGGTCTATGACTGCTTCGTCTATGAAGGGAAACACCAATCGTTCCTATCAAGACTTGATACAGCCATCGTCGTGGGAGGTTTCTCCAAGATGATGGCTGTCACAGGCTGGAGGATGGGCTTCCTGATCGCTGATAAAAGCATCATGGACGCAATGGTGAAAATGCAGTACCATGTATGTGCCAGCCCCAATATGCCGGCCATGTACGGCCTCCTTGCCGCCCTGCCTGGGATCGACAATTACCTTGAGAGTGCCAGATCCGTGTTCAGAAAGCGGAGGGACCTGATAGTGAAAAGGATCAATAACATAGAAGGAATGAGCATAGAGCCGCCGAAGGGTGCATTCTACGCCTTCCCGTCATACGATCTTGATATGAAATCAGCGGACCTGAGCCTTCATCTTGCGGAAAACGGCCTTATATGCTCCCCCGGTTCCGCTTTCGGGACGTACGGGGAAGGGCACCTGAGGTTCTCCTATGCAGCGGATGAGAGCAAGATCGAGAAGGGAATGGAGATATTGGCCGAAACGATCAGCAAACTAAGAGGAAAATCGATATGACAAACAAGAGAAAAACCGCGAAGAGCGAAGAGAATCCAGAGACCAGAATAGAGATCGACCCTGAGACCGGAGAGATAAGTACCGTATTCAATGACGAGGAGATGGTCGCACAGAAGCAGCTTTGGGAAAAGAACCCGAAAAGAACCATGGCCATGAGGGACCTTTGGTACAATGATATGAACCAGAGTTTGGATGAGGACACGTCCATGAGCCCAGAGGCGAAAAAAGAGATGGCGTTCATGATGGCCACCAACAGCGTGCTGGACATCATCATGGAGGCACTGCCAGAGGACCTCGCAATGGAACTATCATTCTGCCTAGACAGCACATTGGGCCTGGCCATAGTCAACAAGAGCAACGGCGTGGACCTTATGGAAGAGTACTACAAGGCCCTCGAAGTACTGAAGAGGGAGGATTACAGCTCTGATGACGAGTTCGACAGGGCCGTCCAGGCCCTGGAAGAGCATTGGTGGTCCATAGGGCAGCCTGCTCTGAAGATGAGGAGCGCCAACGATTCCATCATCGAGGCCCTGGGCAAATACGGACTGAACGAATGAAAGGGAAAATTGTAAGGGCGTCCGCCCCAGGCAAGCTCATCGTGCTCGGTGAACATTCAGTCGTCTTCGGAAAGCCTGCTCTGGCACTTGCTATAGACCGCAGATTCCGGTGCAACATATGCCCGGGATCAGGCATACTCCTGAACGGGGCGGGCATATCCCCCAGACTGCACCCTCACATCGACAGCATCCTTAGAAGAAGGAACATATCTGATCTGAGGATAGAGACGGAAAGCGGAATCCCTTCCGGATCCGGGCTGGGATCGTCCGCCGCCCTCTCTGCAGCGCTCATAGGGGCGGTCAGGCTTATGAGGGGCGAAACATGCGGGGAGGAGGCCGTGGCCCGGGAGGCCTTTGAAACAGAATATGAGGTCCAGGGCAGGGCGAGCCCCATAGATACATCCACAAGCGTTCACGGCGGCGGCATCGCCGTAAACTGTCCAGATGGATTAGGAACGCCCATCTGGCACATATCCAAGGGCGGGAATTCTTGGACCGTTTCCGACATACCGGTTCCTGAAATGACATTCGTAGTAGGGTACACAGGCATCAAGGCAGCCACAGGCCCTCTTGTGCAGAAGGTCAGGAAGTACAAGGAGAGCAACCGTTTCGCCTCAGACATCATAGATGAGATAGGCGAGGTCACACTGGAGGGGATGTCCGCAATCTCCGGTAATGACAAGGACTTCCTGGGGGAATTGATGACCCGGGACCACAAACTGCTCTCTATACTCGGGGTCTCCTGCAGAGAACTGAACAAGCTTGTGGACGCATCCCTGGAATACTCCTACGGCGCTAAGCTCACAGGTTCTGGCGGAGGAGGGAGCATGATAGCCCTTACGGACGAACCGGAGAAGGTCTGCAAAGCCATAGCCCTCAGGGGTGGAGAGCCTTTCATTGTAAGAACCGGGGCTCCCGGCGTCCGTGCGGAATTCTCTGAATTATAGAAATATCAAAGGTGGCGGGCACAAGGCCCGCCTTTTATCGCTCAGATCAGGTCCTCGAACCCTTCGACTACCTGGGGGAACTTCTCCTTGACCACCTTCAGGAGATTGTATACGTTGACCTCCTCGATGTTGGAGTCCTGGATCAGCATAACGAGCTCGTCGATGGTTTTATCATCGAGCTCTGCCAACCTCTCTTTGGCCATGAAGTTCCTGTAGAGCTTGTCCTCCATCCTGTCACGCCACATCTTCTCGTAGGGCTT
>DAXF01000089.1:340-7663 GCA_002506255.1 Methanomassiliicoccaceae archaeon UBA367 | reverse complement strand
ATCCTTGCGGCATCCCCCACCAGAACAAGATTATCCGCTATGGCCTCATCGAGGCCGGGATTCGTGGAGACCATGCCTCCCACTACCTCGAGGACCTGCCCCTTGTTAAGGCGCGGATCCTCAGCTATGAACTTGTCAAGATAGTATTTCGCATCTGCACCGAGCTTGCACTTGGTGCCCTGTACGCCGAGACCTACATTGGCTATGTTCTTCCCCTTGGGGAATATCCATACATAGCCGCCCGGTGCGGGGGACCCTATTACGAACTCGCAGTACTCCGCATCGATATCGATGTTGGTCATCCTGTATTGCAGGCAGGTTACTATGTCGGATAACTTCACTACTGTATCCATGCCTGCCCATCTCGCCACCTGGCTCTCGAAACCGTCTGCGGCGACCACGCATTTGGCGTAGATCTCGATGGGCTCGCCCATGCTCTTTGCCTTCACTCCGATGAGCTTCCCTTTCTTGTCCTTTATAACCCCGGTGCAGCCTGTGCGCATCATTATTTCCGCACCAGCCTCCGCAGCCATGGCGGCGAGATGCTTGTCGAAGAGATGCCTCTCCAGAACGTATCCCACCTCGGACCCGGCCTGACTCTCGTCCAGCTGGAACTTGTGTCCGCTGGGAGATTTGATTATGGCTCCGACCATGTCCGCGCATATCCATGCGGGGTCCGGCTCTATGCCTACCTCGGTCAACCATTTCTTGGAAACGCCCTCAGCGCATCTGAGGGGCGCTCCTATCTCTGCGTCCTTCTCTATCATTATGGTCTTCAGACCGCCCTCGGCACAATACTTGGCGGCCATGCTGCCGCCCGGACCGCCACCGACGACTACGATGTCACAGTCATATCTCTTGGCGGACATTCAGGATCCCTCCTTGGACAGAGCGCCCACCGGGCAGATCTTGATGCATCTCCCACAGAGGTTGCATCTGTCGTTGAATTCCAATATGTAATCATTCAAATATATCGCGTTCTGGGGGCACGACCCGGCACACCCTCCGCAATGCAAGCATTTGTCGTAGTTCACTTTCATTCTCATACCTCACACATCAGGCTTCTGATCGTCGGGTACTATCATCGCCTCTTCCAAAGCCTTCGCTTCTGCCTTGTTCTTCGCCTTCCATTCAGCCAACGGGATGGAGAACTTGGCCTCCACCTCCTTGCGGTACTCCGGACCGGAATTGAAGGCACAGAAGGGAATCACACGCAGATCCGGCGTCACGTAGTGGATGGCGCAGCGCTCCACCCTCTCAATATCGTAGTTATAGGAGTCCTGGAAGTGCATCCCTCCGATGAACATCATCTTCCATGAGAAGGCTGCCAGGGTCTTCTTTGACTTGCTGCCCATTATGTCCCCCATTACCTTGAGGAACTTTTTCTTTGTGAGCCCTTCAGGCATCCTGTCCTCATGTATGCATCTGCCCATAAGCTTGTATGCCTTCAGAAGATAGAGCTTCTTGAAACTGGACTTCTCAGCTTTATCTGCCAGCTCGTCAAGTCCTACCACGAACTTCTCCACATCCATGAATCTGGGGAGCGGTGTGACGTTCCCCTTGTCGTCCTTGAAGAGATATGTCGCCAGCCCGCAGTGAGGGTGGGTGGTGAAGGTTATCTTGCGGTCGCCCATAATTACGGATGCGAATTTGGAGAGGGGCGCGACCACAGGGACCGGGTACCAATCCTCCCTCGTGGTGTATCCTGTCTGATCGCTTACCGCATTCACAAGGTCTGGCAGAGTGAACCTGCCGTTCTCGAGCTCCTCTTTTGTTATCCTGCCGGTGAACGCCACGGGCTGGAAATTCACGCCGCGTACAACATCCGCATTATCGAATGCGAACTTCACGATGTCACCGACCTGTTGGTCGTTGACCCCTTTCACAACAGTTGGGACCAGGACCACAGAGGGTTTGCGCTCCAGCTTTCTGATGTTGTCCAGGACCTTCAGCTTCACGTTGAACATCTTCCTGTCTCTGGCCTGTATGTAGACATCGTCGCTGACGCCGTCGAAGGATAGGTATATTGTGTTAAGCCCAGCATCCACTGCGGCCTTGAGCAGCTCAGGGCCCTTAGCGAACTCCAGGCCGTTCGTTGCGACCTGCACCTGAGCGAATCCCATCTCCTTTGCCTTACCGATGACCTTCACGAAATCCGGGTGTATCGTAGGCTCTCCTCCGGAGAACTGGACTGCGGTGCATTTGATCGGTCTCTCGCTTCTGAGCACCTGCATCATGGCCACGATATCATCGTATGAAGGCTCATAGACATAACCCGCCTGGTTCGCATTGGCGAAGCATATGGGGCAGTTCATGTTGCATCTGTTCGTGAGATCGATGTTGGCGAGGGAGGTGGAAGAGTGCAGATCCACCCTGCGGTCGCCTATCATGAAATGTACATTATCCTCCGAACTCTCCTTAGGATTTATCAGACCTATCCCGTCCATGGCGAATCTCTCGCTCCGGAGATACATCTCCGCATCAGACCAGATCAGGTTATCGAACTCCCCGTGCTCCGGGCAGGTCTTCTTTGCATAGACCTTGCCGTTCTTCTCGTAATATTCCGCGACCAGAACCTTCCCGCATTCGGGACACAGAGACTCGGTCTTTTTGGGCAGCCCCTTCTTAGGAGCGTATTCTTTTGTTGTAGAAGACATGGTACCCTTCCTTTCTACACAAATGCCGTTTCTTTTATAATGCTTTACCCGTGCAATAAGAGACCCACTGTGCACACTGGGGCTAGGTTTCGCGCTAAGTTAGCATAATGGTAGGTCTTCCCTTATATCCCCCTGCTCCGCCAAAAGCATGTTCATGAAGAAATCCTCGTCCATGCGCGGAAACAGAAACGGCAGCATGCCCTTTGCCCTTATCGCCGTTACACTCCTTCTATTGGGATCGGTCTACGGTGTGATATACATCTCAATAGAGAACGCCGAGGATGATACGAGGAACATAGAACGGGAAATCATCGCCTTGGACGATGCGATCACATCCACCGAGCTCGATATCGAGGCACGTCTCGGTGTGATGCTCGGAGAGATCAGCCGAGGGAATGGAACCTTGGCGGAAAGATGCGCCGCATTCGATTCCATGACGGCGGACCTCATAGACTCCTACCCTAAGATGGACTGTGGCGTTTCCGTTACAATTCTGGACAGCAGCATCGGCCTGAGAGTGGAAAAGCTCAGAGTTTCTGATGATCCAGGCACAGGATCGGCTCCATCATTCCTGCGGGCCACGGGCTACGTGGATGCGAGATTCGATTCAAACAGCGGCACGGCGGAGAGGAGGCTGGAGATAAGCGCCGACGGCACATCCGGACTGCCGCTACTCATAGAGAGCGGGTCCGCATTCCAGCTCTCCCTGGAAGGCGACGAATCAGCCCTTACTCAGCTAATGTCATATCAACTGACATCTCTGGCTCAGAGCAGGGTGCTGTCAGGCTACGGCTCCTTTAATGCCTCCGGCAGGACTGGAACTTCATCCATAATCACCGAGGCGGATGTTACCAGGGCATACAGGATATCCGTATCCCTGATTGAGTCTATGTGCTTCAGGGACACCGGGGATGAGAATACGCTGATGGAGAGCTCGGAGAAGTTCGATACAGCTGATTACATCTGCGGCGGCTACGTGGAGATTGATCTGTGCCAGATATTCGCTCAGACTCTGATATCCATGCTGGATGCACTGATAATCCAGTGGATGCAGTACTTCATGCTCACTGATGTATCAGATATCATCGACACCGTGAACGATTTCGTCAGGAAAGGATGGAACGCCATCGTCTCATTCTTCAACGGAACTACGGAAGCAGAAACCGTAAGGGAACACCTCAGGACCATTATGGCCGACCAGGGGCTCTCTGAGAATGATTACAGATGGCTCATGAGAGGAGAGAGGTACATCTTATCCGTTCCCGAGGGGAGTTTTGAAGCGAGGGCAGGCGACTCCACGGAGACTGTTCGCATACCCAGTATGCAGATCCCTGTTCCCTACCCTGAATCGGACGTGGTTTCCTGGTCCGGATGGAACTCCTTCATGGACGAGTATCGAGGGGACAGGAACGAGATAAGAGAGATGCTGAAGGGCTTCGTAAAATCAATGGCCCTCGATATGGCCGGCATGTCCGGTCTGGATGTCATAAGGGTTCGCTGCGACCCCACAGACGACGTCCCGTTCGCACATGCCCTTGAGACAGCGATAAACGCCGCCATGAACGGAAGCTCCGATCTGCTGGTCGAATCTGCGGAGAGGACTGTCAGGTCAGGGGAGATCACAGACCCCCTATACGCCGCCATGTATGAGAAGATAAGGTCCCAGTCCGGACCGCTGTTCAGGAAGGGGGAGATAAACGGGAATATACAATCCTCCCTCAGGTCCGGCATAAGCTCCTATCTCGCCGCCAATTACGGGGAGTCTCTCGACCCCGGGCTTGTGGACGATATAATCAGTACCTGCGACACGGCCGGGGCAGAGAAAGAGATGAATTCCAGGATGTCCGCCGAGATAGATTCCCGTATCTCTCTTTTCGAGAGAACGCTGGGCAACATCTCCAAGGACTCTGGATCCGTAATGAGGGGTATCATGTCCGCCATAATGGAGGAGGGCATGTCCGTCGTCGACATGATCCCACATATAAGGGAGAGAATGCTCGACGTATACAACCAGTCCGCAGAGAACATCAGCCTAATCCCGGGATCGGGCATCACGGACCTGCCCGGAGACGATTCGTTCCTGCTCCGTGACGAGGGTCACGAGACCTTCTCGGAAAGTATATCCGTAGAGGACTGGGGGCGGATCGACGTCAACATACTGCAGCCTGGAGACAATCCGGGAGGATGCATCCACTATGTGGGATTCGGCAACCACCGGGCCGCGTCTTACTCGGCTTCGTTCATAATCTCACTGAACGGGGTGCTCAGTTACAGAGCGTCCTCATCCTCGGACCTGTCTTCGGCCCTGGGGATCTCCGACGGGGAATTCTCAGGCTCCGTGAATCTGAGCACGAAAATGGAGATAGTTTGCGTGAGCGGGTGGCCTTTGGCAGGAGTCGACTACAGATCCAGCAACACATTCGTATCAGATGCATGGGCTGCAATCCTTGATCTCGCAGAGCCCCTTATGGGCCCTCTGAAGGAGTTCTATTCCGCCATAAAGGAGATCGCCTCCGCCTGCGGAAAAGCGATCCTTGAGATATCAAGGATGATGACAGAGCTCGTGCAGAGGCTCTACGATGCTCTCATGCCTGTGGTGGATGCCTTTAATGAGCTTGTGTCCAAGTGCTCAGATGTACTGGCGAAGGTCTGCGTTTCCGTGATCGATCTGGGAATAGCCAATCAAACGGTAAGACTGGAACTTTTCGGACTGACTTTGACTCTGAAGACACAGCTGGCCACTCTTGTGAAGAATACCAAGAACATACTGTCCATAACACTCTCGAAAGAGAATGACGAGACCGGATTCTCGGCCACTATGAACCTGAAGAAGACGGGAGATGAGTACAGCTTCGTATGCAACGGCTTCGCATATGGGAGGGACTGGCGGGTAGAGGCCTCTGCAGACCCTTTCATGAAGGGCGACCGGCTTCTCGGGATCACCGGACATGTCCGGGGCGTGGAGTTCAGCGCTTCTGTGCCCGAGCTCGTGCAATATAGGCAGATAGAGACAAGACTCTCGGACATGCCCGGTATCGGAACAATGCTCTCAAACATACCCGTACCTCTCCCGGGATACAAAGGGAGCTTCGATCTGGGTCTGTGCCTCAAATACGATCTGCCCCTTAAGAGAGCGCTGGTCATAAACGAGTTCGAATCCAATCCTGCAGGGGATGATGCGGGCAATGAGTGGGTAGAGCTCTACAACGCCTCAGGCAAGACGGTTGATCTGGAGGGCTACTCCGTCTACCCGGGCAGCGGCGAGCTTAAGGGGAAGGTCCTCGGCAGCATCATACTCCCGCCGGGAGGCAGGACGGTCATAGGCTTCGACAAACAGGCTCTTAACAATTCCAAGAGCGCTGTATCCAACGGCGACTGCGTGATGCTTGCCGATCCTAACGGAAACATCATCGACAGGACCCCTTTCAAAACTGACCAGGACAACAGCGAATTCACTTGGCAGAGGAGCGCTGATGCAGCGACCGTCTGGAGCTATATGAAGGGCTCACCGGGCACGAAGAACGGAGGTTCGATACCCGGTGGCCTGCTGATGAAGGTGTTCATTATCGAATGCATAAAGAATGCCGCGGAGAAAGCGTTCTTCGAGATGGGTAACAAGATAAAATCAGTGGACGATGTGGCAAAATATCTCGAGAGGGTGATGGAGCTGGCCATAAACGACCTCATATCCTCCATAGCCGGCATCATAGTGGATGCGTACTTCTTCATCGAGATGGAGCTCACCGACATAGCCGAGACCCAGCATTACGGACTGGAAGTCGCGATCGGGACCGGACCCGAAATGGTAGAGGAGGCCATCAGATGGCTCATCGGACAGATAGGCGTCATGACCAAGTATGTGGGCAATCCCGCCGGGATCGACCCAGTGAACATACTCACGGACGGGATATACATCAGAACGACCGCCTATGCAGGGATCTCAGCTCCCAAGTTCCTGAGCGCGGACGGGGAAACGCAGATTGAGGTCGGGGTCTCCGTTAGCGTGAATCTTTCTGCCGTGTGCACGATTCTTGGGATGGAGAGAGGAACATGGAAAGCTGAGATGGGCGTGGTCATGAGAGACCTCCCGTCTGAGATGGTGCCACCTGCCCTGAATGCAGATAAGGATAAGATGTCCGATCTCTGGCTCTTCAGGGCCGAGTTCAGCAGGTACGATCCGTGAGACGTTCTATGACCTTCGACAAAAGGATACCAAAAAGAACGACCGCCCTCGAAAACCTTTATAGGGCGCACATTATAGCCTCGGTCATATGGCCGCTAAGACTCTCAAGATCCCCACCGTCCTGAGCGCAGACGAGTTGTTGGACAAAGCGTTCGGAAGGGCATCCAAGGTCACTATTAACGGCACAGATGCGTTGGACAAGATGAAGAAGACCACCCTCGGCAGAGTCACCGCCATAGGGGATATTATCAAGGACACTTTGGACAAGTACGTGGACACATTCCCCCGCATCGAGAAAGAGGAGGACTTCTTCCCTGAGCTGGTGAATCTGGTGGTCGGGCTCGACCAGTACAAGAGATCCCTTGGCGCCGTAAGGTGGGCATCCACCAGAACGGAGATACTTAGGAGCGAGGCCCTGAGGAAGATAAGGAGGTCCAAAGACCCCCGGTACATCGATATCGCCCGCAACGAGTTCTACGGAAG
>DAXF01000089.1:0-158 GCA_002506255.1 Methanomassiliicoccaceae archaeon UBA367 | reverse complement strand
AACGAGTTCTACGGAAGGATATCGTCAGTTCTGAGGCAGATCTCCAAAGATCTGCTTTTCTTGCAAAGTGCCAGAGACAAGATAAGGAAATTACCTTCTGTCAGTGCAAAGGTCCCCACCCTTGTCGTCGCCGGATTCCCTAATGTGGGCAAGAGCCG
>DAXF01000053.1 GCA_002506255.1 Methanomassiliicoccaceae archaeon UBA367 | reverse complement strand
ACTATGGCTCTGGAAGGAAACCTGTACTTCATCGGCATCAACATCATGTTCGTCTATTTCCTGGTGGTAATATTCTCGTTCTTCTCCAGAAGGAGCCTGGAAAATGCCAGGGAGAGAATGGAGAGGGAGGGCAGGCTGTATCCTCAGGGATACGGGCGCTGCAAAGAATGCGGTGCCCTGGTGCTGCCCGGGGAGACCTGCTGCAGGAAATGCGGTGCATTCATTGAGAAGCCGGAGATCATAACGTCTGCTCCGGTCGAAGAGGAGATGGAATGCTCCGAGTGCGGTGCCTCGGTCCCGGCGGATGCAGAGATATGCCCGAAATGCGGAGAGAGATTCGATGGGGACGACGAATCCAAGCCCGTCTGAAACATTTATTTAACTAATATCCCCTCTTCGGGACGGATGGGATCGGACGAGAAGAAACGGGCAGGGGCCGTGCCGACGGCCAACATATTGGCCTCGAAGCAAAAAGAGATATCCATAACAGAATTCTTCGAGAAGAACAAGCAGATCCTGGGATTCGACTCTAAATCAAAATCCCTTCTGATGGGCGTTAAAGAAGCCGTTGACAATGCCCTAGACGCCTGCGAGGAGGCAGACATACTTCCGGACGTTTTCGTCAGAGTGGAAAGGCATGAAGATGATGAGTACCGGATGGTGATCGAGGATAACGGTCCCGGGATCGTCAGGAAGATGATGCCTAATGTATTCGGAAGATTGCTCTACGGATCCAGATTCCATGCCCTCAGACAGTCCAGAGGGCAGCAGGGCATAGGCATATCCGCCACCATAATGTTCGGAAACATCTCAACAGGTAAACCGGCCCACGTGCAGTCCAAGATAGAGGGGGAGGACTCTGTCGCCTGGGGCATGGATATCGTCATAGATACGAAAACGAACCGCCCCATAGTTACCAATGAGGAACCTTTCACCTGGGAGGGCAAGGGCAGCGGAACCCGCATAGAATATTACACTAAAGGAAGGTACATAACCGGGAAGCAGTCAATCTTCGAGTATCTCAAGAACACCGCTATAGTGAATCCTCATGCGAAGATAACCTTCGTGGACCCGGACAACAAGACCTTCATATTCGAAAGGGCCACAGATACGATGCCCGAGAAGTCGAAAGAGATAAAACCCCATCCGGAGGGCCTCGAAATAGGTGACCTGCAAAAGATGACCCAGTCAACTCAGCAGAAGACAGTTAGGGCCTTCCTTATCAATGATTTCTCCAGAGTAACGGCAAGGATAGCCGACGAGATATTGAAGGACACCGGCATAAAACCCGACAGAAAACCTTCCGGTCTGAGCAGGGATGACTGCAGGGACATCGTCAAGGCAATAGGAAAAGTCAAGATAATGGCTCCCCAGACAGATTGCCTGTCCCCCATAGGAGATACGCTGATCAAGAAGGGGCTTATGCACGTTCTGGATGGTATGCGTCCGGAATATTATGCCCCGCCTGTCACCAGGGCACCCAAGGCCGTCAACGGCAATCCGTTCACAGTTGAGGTGGGAATAGTGTATGGCGGTGACATACCTTCGGAGGGGCAGGTAACCGTCCTAAGGTTCGCCAACCGCGTTCCCCTTCTGTACCAGGCAGGCGCGTGTGCCATAACGAAGGCCGTGTCGGAGGTCGATTGGAGAAGATACGGTCTGGAGCAAAGGGGCGGAAAGGGCGTGCCTTTCGGACCTGCTATAATCCTCGTTCACGTTGCATCCACGAAGGTATTCTTCACATCAGAGGGAAAGGAAGCCATCGCCGATCTACCGGAGATAACAGAGGAAATAGGTCTGGCACTTAAGCTCTGCGGTAGGAATCTGAAGAGCCACCTCCGGAAAAGAGAGAGAAGAGAGCATACCCGTGCGAAGTTCGAGATAGTCCAGGTGATACTGCCAGAACTGGCCAAGAAATCCGCAGAGTTCCTGAACAAGCCTGTGCCGGACCTGGATCTCACAATATCAAAGATAATGAATGTCGTATGGATCGAACCGGGCGTCGACACCAAAAAGAAGAAGCTCAGGAAGATAACCTACTCCATATTCAACTACACGAGAAGCGAGCGCTCATTCAGGATGCATGCGCAACTCCCGAAGGAGGCAGTTAACCTGACACTGTTCAGCGAGGCGCATTTCACGGAGATGAATGATGAAGGAAAGGTCGCCTGGGACGTGAAGGACCTGGCACCTGCGGCCCATACGACCATCTCCTTCGAGCTGACCGGGGACATGGCTGATGTCTTCTCACCGGATGACGTCTACATATCAGGCATTAATCCTGTCATAGTTATGGGAGCGGAACCGCTGCCCGGAGACTGGGGCATAAAAGGCATAGAGGTCACGGAGATAGACTCGGAAGAAGAACCTGCCGAAGAAGAGGAAGAAGAGGAGACCCAGGAGGTGCTGGAAGATGACTGAACGCCATGATAATGCCGTTAGGAGCCTAAAAGAGATCGTGGATTCCATTTACAACCATATGAGAACGGGCGAGATACCCACCATGGAGCTGTCCACGAGGTCAAAGAAGAACATAGAGTTCAATCCGAAGAAGAGCGTATGGACCTACGGCGACATGAAGACCCAGCGCACAGCCAAGACCGTTACCGGGGCCACCATGATGCTCAGGACCACCTGTACGGTGCAGTTCATAGAGGACATGATAAAATCGAACAAATCATCCACTCTCAGGGAGATGTACTACATATCCGAGGGGTGGGGGCACGGCAAATTCAACTCCCAAGACGAGAGCAACCTGCTGGCAGAAGACCTGGAGATAATGTCCGGCTGCATGAGAGAGGACTTCAAGCTGCGTCCGGAGGAAGACGGCGCCAGGGTAATGGGGGACTTCACCCTCACTGAGATGACCAAGAAGGGTGAGCGGAGAAAGATAAACTGCCTAGAGGATGTGGGCGAATCCGGATACGGAGTTCCGTATAATGTAGAGAGGGAGAATGTGCAATTCCAAGGCGGCAATGCGAAATTCGTCGTGGCCGTGGAGACAGGAGGTATGTTCGACCGTCTTGTGGAGAACGGATTCTGCGAGGAGCACAATGCTCTTCTCGTGCACCTTAAAGGACAGCCGGCCAGGAGCACCAGGCGTTTCATCAAGAGACTGAACAGCGAGATGGGCATGCCGACGGTCGTTTTCACCGACGGTGACCCGTGGTCATTCAGGATCTATGCTTCGATCGCTTACGGCGCGATAAAAACAGCGCACATATCCGACTATCTGGCCACACCTACCGCCCAGTTCGTCGGCATAACTGCGTCCGACATACTGAATTATGATCTGCCAACAGATTCCCTATCGGATAAGGATATAGGCGCACTTAATTCGGAGCTCAGCGACCCAAGATTCAGGGATGAATTCTGGATCTCGGAGATACAGGCTATGCTGGATATGAAGAAGAAGTCCGAGCAGCAGGCACTGGCGAAATACGGTCTGGATTTCGTGACGGACACCTATCTGCCGGAGAAGCTCACGAATATGGGCATACTGTGATCAGAGAGACACGGACCTGAACCTTTCAAGCACCTTTTCTCTATCCATATCTGCAAGGAACGCTCCCAGTCTGGGGCCGGAAGTGCGTCCGATGAGCACCCTGTAGAGGGTCTGGAACCCTTTCTTGGTGGTTATGCCTGCCTCTTTGGCCTTCTCCACCACAGCGTTGCTTATGGGGTCAGAGGTCCACTCGACGGAATCGAGAGCGTCAGACAGAAGTGCCAGATACTTCTTCTCTTCAGGATTCAGATCCTCCGGCCCGACACCGTCCGAAACAGAGAACTTGACATCCTCCGGAGCGAAACTGTCCAGCCAGAACTTGACGCATTCAACCCTTTTCCTGAGCCTCTGGGTCTCCTCCTCGCTGAGATCCTTCAGATTCTCTGTCCTGCCCAGGATATCCATGACGCCTTCGAAGCAGTCAGTCATCTGCACCACATTCATCAGGTGCCTGTAAGGTATCTGAGGAGGTATCTCCTCCGGCACAACATTATGCTGGGCGATATTATAGGCTCTGACAGAGTTCTCCTCGCATTCTGTGCACCCGCCCTCGAAGAACAGACGCTCCATTCTGTCGTATTCGTCCGCCATATCTAGAACGCCCAATCCGGAATCGTAATCGATTGCCTTCTGAGGGTTGACTCTCAAGAAAAGATAGTTCAGGACCTCGGGAGGGGTCATGTTTATGGCATCCATGCCGGTCACAGGGGAGCCGGTGGACTTATGCATCTGGCCTATTCCCTTGAGCTGAACGAATTCGTACGGAACAGGGTACGGAGCCTTACCGTCGAATATCTCCTCCACTATCCTCTTTCCGGAATCGTAGGATCCTCCGGCGGCTGCATGGTCCTTACCGAAAGGTTCCACGGAAGTACCGAATATCTTCCACTTGGCAGGCCATTCCAGCCTCCAAACCAGCTTCCCGTCCATCTTCGTTATGTCGGCCGTTCCGCTGCATCCGCATTTGCAACAATAGTCTATATGCGGGTATTCGTAAGTATCAAGCAAGGGCTGTACGAACTTGCCACAGCTCTTGCACAGAGGGTTGTAAGGGGAGAAATCATCGTTCAGATCCCTGCCGGTGACCTCTTTCAAGATCTTTATGACCTGGGGCCTCTTCCGAAGTGC
>DAXF01000081.1:807-8004 GCA_002506255.1 Methanomassiliicoccaceae archaeon UBA367 | reverse complement strand
ATATGGTACTCGTAGTTCCTCTTACCACGGATGATGAATGCGCCTCTGGGAACGAACTCTCCTGCTTCGGGGGTCTTGCTCACCTGGTCGGGGAAGACCCAGAAGGCGCTGCCCTCCCCCACGGCAGAGACCCATCCTTTGGATTGCGTTATGGCGAAGATGCACGCCTCTCTGAGCTCTGCATCCGATGCGCTCTTCCCCTCCTTGAGTATGACGGACGGTGCCCCGTGAACATCCGCATGGGCATAGACGTCATTGTCCTTCAGGTGTTTCTTCACTATGCCGTCGTTGGTGTGGGCGTCCCTGCCTGCGATGACAAGCCTGCCTCCGGTTGTGATGAACCATTTATATCTCTCGAACCAGAATTGTTTGGTAGGCTGGGCTCTGGAGGCCATCTTCCGCTTCTCCTTGATCAATCCCTTCTCCTTTTTCTCAAGGGCATCCAAGGTCTCCTTCAGAGCGTCATCGGCCCTTTTCGCCTTGTCACTGAGATCCTTGCTTCTCTGGTATATGTCGGAGGCATTGGCGTCTATGTTCTTTGTGTAGTTCAGTGTGACAGAGTGCCCGTTGACCTCTGCGGTGACGAGATTCTTCGACGGGTCTATGCTCACCACATAAGGTATCTTCATAGCGCCCGCTTTCAGCTTTTCCCAGCTGATAAGCGACGACTGCTCCCCCAGGACCTTCAGCAGCTCGTCCACCTTCCCGTACTCGGTATAGACGGCCTCGGCCCTCTTCTTGAGCTCCTCCGCCTCGGTCCTGTACCCCTCTATGGTTTCCCGCTGCCTCTCCCCTCTTCTGCGTATCCTCTCGATCTCCGGGTCAGTGTAGGTATCGACCTCGTTCTCCGCCAGCGATTCCATGTATCCGTCCATGGCCTGGGACAAGGTGTCGAATCTCTTGGACTCCAGATGCTTGTATATCGTCAGCGGCACAGGCGAGAAATCCACTGCCACCCCGTCCTCGTAATAGACGGCAGGCTCCGGTGATTCGGCGACGGCTGCTACCAATTCCCGCATGCTGCCGTAAGCTCTGAGAAGCCAGTCCTCAGTCATGCTCTCGGAGGGAGTATCCTTGGGTATGCCTATTCTGGCACATACCTCCTCGGCATACTGTCCGCCCAGATTCGCGCCCGTCGCCAGGGTCCTGACCAGATCGGAAGTTGATTTGGAGAATATCTCTGCGAATTCCTCGTAAGAGGATGATGCGGGATCGAACCGCGTCTTCGGCATAACGTACTCTTCCCCTGGCCGGACGCTGCGGTCCCTCATTGTCTTGTGGACAAGGCAGTTCATTATCTTCCCGTCAAGTACCAGCAGGACATTCCCGCCGCCGAACATCTCGAATATGAGCTTGTAGTCAGCATCAGTTTTCATGATGTCCATTATTATGACTCTGTCGAAGCCCGCCTGTATGGTCTTTCCTATCAGGGCGTTATTGATGTATTTGCGGAGATATGTCGCAAAGCTCAGGGGATTTATGGGTGTCTCCGGTTTGTTGGCCGGCATGTAGACCCACTTCTTGTCTTTGAAGAAAAGCTCCTTCTTCCCCTCCCCGGACACGTTGATCCTGAAGAGAACGTTACCCGATCCCCACTGGAATATCTTGTCCATATGGGCGCCTTCCAGTGCCGACATCTCAGCCACAAGGGCACGGACGTCAAAAGAGCTCATCTCCTTCTTCATATGCGCATCTATAGTAGGTCACTGAAATAAACTTATCCAGGCCCCCGTCCGAAGAAACCTTTATCAATAAGCGCCTTGTTAGACCGCCAGAGGCCGCTGTGGCTAAGGGGTATAGCGACGCCTTGGTAAGGCGTAGGTCGAGGGTTCAATTCCCTCCAGCGGCTCCACTTTATTATCAATGCATTACACGACGGGTGCGTCGGTCCTAACCCCTGCGGTAAAAGCTGTGGCTTCTGCCAATGGCCCATACCGGTGCATTAGGGATCTTGGTTGACGCATATTCAAGATGAAGAATTGAAAATGGTTTGGATATGTTCCATCCCAGACTCAGGAAGGAGTGATGTCAGCACATCATCCTGTAGAATACCCAGCCGGACCAGATCTTCGGGAAGAAGAAAGTGGTCTTCTTCGGCATCCTCTTCCCTGCCAATGACAGATCCCAGATGGTCTGGAGGCTCGGGTCGTTGAAAAGCAGAACGGCATCATATTTCCCATTCTCCACTTTACTGACGGCGGAATCGAACTCGGCGTCATATGCGATATCGGCCTTGCCCTCATCACTTTTGTAGACCCCCCTCATGACAAATTCCTGGGCCACATATGTGTCGAGGCTCCAAAGCCCCTCGCCGTTGTGATCCGCCAGGAAGCATTTCCCGGACCTGAACAGTATCCCGAACGTGTGGTCCTTAAGTTGGGCCTTAAGGTTCTGCACGCCGTTGACCTCGGTAAGAGCAATCTTCCCGGAGATGCCTCTGATGGCGTTCTTCTCAGATATGTCGTCCCCGCGTATCAGCCTGTGAGTCGGCCATATGACCAGCCCCTCATCATTGCCCGCCACCAGGGTGGCCAGCACGAACCCCTTCCTTTCATCGTCGGGATTCTCCTTAGAGTAATTGAGAGCGGTCTCGTAACGGTGGTGACCGTCTGCGATGAGCATCTTCTGGCCCTCCATCTCGTCGGATATGTCGGCCATTATCATAGGGTCGGATATGCGGTAGTACTCGTGAAGGACGCCCGAATCATCCTTGTAAGAATAAACCAGAATGGCGTTCTCCGCGATCCTGCTGTTAAGCTCGGGTGACAGCCCCTCGTATACGCCGAATATGGACTCAAGGTGGGTTTCCATGTCCCTGAGCAGATTCAGGCGGTCGTCCTTGACCTTGGAGAAGGTTTCCTCGTGGGGGATTATATTCCCTTCAGAATAATCTTCAGTCTTCAATATTCCGACTATTCCTGTCCGGACCCTCATATTCTCATTATCAAGGAAGGTCTGCCTGTAGAAGTAGAATGAATCGGGATCCTGTGCAAGAGACCCGTCGTCTATCCAGGAATCCAGTTCTTTTCTCGATCTCCCGTAGCGGCCGTTCTCCGGCATGAGGGTCAGACGGGTTACGTTGCGCGGGAGGCTTTGGAGCTTCTCAAGGTAGTCTCCGTCTATGACATCATAAGGAGGGGATATCCTGTCATCGATCTTCTCGTCCTTCTTCAAAGCAGGCCTGTACCCTGGGAACGGGAGGAAAATAACCATGCTCCCGGCTAGGTTTCGGCCTTATATTACTTTATCGAGCTTCGGCACACCCGGCACTCATGAGCCACATCCACGAGGTAAGAGCTCAGCAGATCCTGGGGACCGGGTCCCCCGCAGGAGGTTCCAGTATCCTTCTTCCGCCAACTTCCGTCCTCAGAACGACCCTCGGTACCTCAGATTCCACAGCGCGTCCGATTATGGCCGCATCCCTGCCGTACTTGTTCCTCCTCAGTGTCTTGAGCACATCCTCTGCCATCTCAGGTACGCAGGCGATGATGACCTTGCCCTCGTTGCCTATGCTAAAGGGATCGAGCCCCAGCATCTCGCAGGCGCTGACCACTCCTTGCCTCAGGGGGATGTCTTTCTCTGTTATGTCGAGTCCGACCTTGGACTTGGAGCACCACTCGTTCAATGTGTTCGCGATGCCGCCGCGGGTCGGGTCCTTCATAGCCGTTATGCCTCCGACCTTCAGTGCCTCAGCTATCATTCCGTTGAGGGGGGCCACATCACTTTCTACGACGCTCTCGAAGCCGTACCCTTCTCTGAACGATAGTATTGCTATCCCGTGGTCACCCACTGTTCCAGAGGCGATTATCACGTCACCCGGGCGGACATTGTCGTCGGTCGTCCATCTGGAATCCACCTTCCGGTACTCCGAGGCGATCCTTAGATTGTCGTCCAGCAGAGATGTCCTTCTTCCTATTGCTGAGGTGACCATGATCATCTCGTCTACACCGCCGGCCTCTACGACCTTAGTATCTCCGGTGACCACCGGGACGCCGCACTCTCTGCTGGTCTCTCCGACGGATCGGAGCACCTCGTCGACGATGTCCAGATCCAATCCCGCCTCAAGTACGAGGGAGCAGGAAAGAGCAAGGGGCTCTGCGCCCATTACGGCTATGTCGTTCACGGTTCCCGCTACGGAGAGTCTTCCGATGTCCCCGCCCGGGAATATCAGAGGTTTAACGGTATGACCGTCGGTCGTGAACACAATGCCGTCCACTACCGCAGAATCATCCATCGAATCCAACGGAACGTCCGTTTTGACTTTGGGATAGTGACATATTATGTGCTTGGAGATGAACTCCTGCATTATCTCCCCTCCCGCTCCGTGATTGAGGATTACTTTGGCCATGAGCTCTCGGATGTCGGGACTCATGAATAAAACTTGCGAGGAAGGAACAAGCGAATTTATAGGCGGCAACCTATCTCGTCGCGGGCTTGTGGGGTAGAGGATCAATCCTGTCGGTCTTCGGAACCGACGACCCGGGTTCGAATCCCGGCAGGCTCACTTAATTTCCTTCGTATACTGCGAGGGACTTCACGTCGTATCCCTTCAGCTTCTCCCTTCCTTTGAGTCCTGCGAGCTCGATCACGAAACATATTCTGACAACTTCGCCGCCAAGTCTCTCCACCATCTTGATGATCGCTTCCGTTGTTCCGCCGGTAGCTATGAGGTCGTCAACGATGACGACCTTTTGTCCTTTCTTTATGGCATCCTTATGCATTTCCAGGGTAGCGGTGCCGTACTCGAGGCAGTATTCCTCACATATGGTCTCTCTGGGGAGCTTTCCCTTCTTCCTCACCATCACGAAACCCTTGTCTACAGCGTAAGCGACTGGCGCACCAAAGAGGAAGCCTCTCGATTCGGATCCCACGACCAGATCGAAATCAAGATCCTTCAGCATATCGACGATACCGTCCACGGCCATTCTCATGCCCTCGGGGCTCTCGACTATCGTCGTCACGTCTCTGAACTGGATCCCAGGTTTGGGAAAATCCGGTATTGTCTTCACGAAAGCCTTGATGTCCTTCATTATGCTCGTCGCTCCAGACCGAGCGGTATAATATTAAATATATCGTTTTGAAGCACCTGAATCATGATCTCATCTGCAAGGACCCCGTTTGTTGTTCGGAGACCGGAAGCAGGATATCCTCTGATCGTGCCAGTAAAGTTTGTTCTGTTTCGATCTCTCAGCAGTGCCCTCAGGCGGCGGCCCTTCTTGCCAGGAGCTTCCCGGAAACGGACCTGGCCATGATGGAGATCATGAACGATATGCCCAGCACTATGGCCACCGTGGCCCCCGGAGGTATGTTCGTAGCGATGGATATCAAAAGAGCCAGCATGGTGAGGCACAGGGAAATCACTGTTGCAGAGACAATCATCTCTTTCAGGTCGTTGCAGAACATATTCGCTATGGCCGGCGGGATAGTTATCAGGGCTATGATCATTATTATCCCGATTAGGTTGGCCATCAGGACACAGGTTATGGCGATCATTATGTAGAGCACGACATTCATTGCGGTAACGTTGATCCCGGAGAGCTTTGCCTGGGTCTCGTCGAATGTCGTCAGCTGCAGGTCCCTGAACAGAAGGGCTACTATGATCAGTATCGCCGAGGCTACCGTGGCTATCAGGTAAATATCAAGTTTCGTCAGGAAAACTATGCTCCCGAAAAGCACGGTCTCGTATCCTGAGGGCGTGATCACCGACGTGTCGACGTAATGCATGAATATGACGCCCAGTGCCATGCCTACAGACCAGAGGACCCCTATGACGGAATCCTCCCTGAGCATTTTACTGACCTTGGGAGAGGCCATTATCACTGCTGCGGAGACGGCGAACATGGCCGCACCCAGCATGGGCTTGAACCACATCATGAGGAAGTTAGATTGTAGATAGAACGCAAGGCCGACGCCGCCGAACGTAGTGTGGGCTATGCCGCCGGTCACGAAGACTATTCTCTTAACTACTACGAAAGAGCCTATGACGGCGGCAAGGACACAGCATATGGCTGTGCAGATGAACATGTTCTGTATCAGCGAGGAGGAGAACATCAGGGCCCAATCAGTCATCTTTATGACCTCCGCAGTTGCAAGGGCCCATGTGCACCAGCTCCGGGATGCAATGAAGGCTCAGTTCCAGCATCTCCTGCGTTACCTCGGGCGCATCATTAACAATTAGCCTGCGGTTCATACAGGCGACCCTTTTCACATCATGGGATATGCTGCTCATGTCATGAGTTATAATCATTATCGCAGTGCCCCTTTCCCGATTGACCTTCCTCAGTATGTCATAGGTGCAGTCCTTCATATTGGGGTCAAGGCTTGCGGTCGGCTCATCCAGCATAAGTATGGGGGGCTCCGGGGCCAAGGCTCTGGCCAGGAACACTCTTTGGAGCTGTCCTCCCGATAGTTCGCTGATCCGGCTTTTTCTGAAGTTCAAGACCTCTGCGTACTCCATCGCCTTTTCCGCGGCCTCCCGGGCCTCCGCAGAGTATGTGGGGCGAAGTCCCTTCCGGGCTCTCAGACCCATCAGGACGACGTCCTCGACTCTTATGGGATAAGCAGGGTCGGTCCTCTCCTTCTGCGGAACATAGCCTATCTGTTTGGACCCCTTTGAGGGGGGGAGCCCGTTTATCCTAACCTCTCCTGAGATGGGCTCTATAAGGCCCAATATCGTCTTGAAAAGAGTGGTCTTCCCTCCACCGTTCGGCCCGATGACGGCCAGGAAATCGGAATCCCGGAGATCGAGATTCACGTTCTCGATCACCGGTAGACCTTCGTATCCGGAAGTAAGGTTCTTGATCTCTATTGGTTTGGCAGTCATCAGTGTTCGCCCTCTATCAGTCCTTCGCTTATTTTTCCTATCGCGTCCCCGAGGGCGTCAAGCCAATTCCCGGACAGAGGATTTACCAATACTGTCTCGCAGTTTGGAGCAGCCTTTGACGCGTTGCTTCTTTCTGCTTCTGTTCCGACGAATATCTTGAACGGTTCACCATGGTTGAGCTCCTCCAGGCCGATGATGGGCCCGAAGGTCGAGTCTGTCAGTCCTTCTATCGAATGCTGGTCTATGCCGCAGTCCCTGAGCAGATATCCCCAGGATCCGTGCCAGACCACCAGCATCAGCTCCTCCCCCTCAATGGCCTTCTCTTTTGCAAGCGCCTTGAGCTTCTCAGTCGCGAGAAGCTCCAGAGCCTTCGT
>DAXF01000081.1:480-634 GCA_002506255.1 Methanomassiliicoccaceae archaeon UBA367 | reverse complement strand
AGTCGCGAGAAGCTCCAGAGCCTCTGTGCCTCCCTCCCCGTTGACATAGCGGTAGTACCCGGCGTTGAACTCGTCAGCACGGGCGGGATCGATGTTCTCCATGACATCTCTGACATATCCGGCCATGGCAGTCAGGTTCCAGGGGGAGGTCCAC
>DAXF01000081.1:0-128 GCA_002506255.1 Methanomassiliicoccaceae archaeon UBA367 | reverse complement strand
CCTATGTAGAAATAGGCGCTGGCTCTTTCGATTCTGGCGGCATCCGTGACAGTTCCTTCGTAAGCATGGGGGTCCTTGCCTGCGCCTATGAAGGAGTGTACGGCATAATCCTCGCCGACTATCTCCTG
>DAXF01000022.1:810-14956 GCA_002506255.1 Methanomassiliicoccaceae archaeon UBA367 | reverse complement strand
TCCACGGTCATCCCTCCGGTGCCGCTGAGCCCCAAGCCGACGAAAACAATCTCTGAAGTCATGCACGGCCTATCACGATATCGCTTAAAACGTTGTTTGGCCTCGGCAACCGTTAATAATCCCGCTTCGCATGCCAAAGGCATGGCGAGATGCTTGCGCGTGCCGAAGGAGCTTGGAGAGAGCTTGCGCACTGCTCTGATGGATGCGGGCCTGTTGGATCTGGATCACAGAATAGGCAGGGAGGGGGACCATATTCTGATACCGGTACTGTGCGATCACTTCGACGGTTATGAGGCGGAGAACGCAGTTCTGGCAGAGAACGAAAGGAAGATCACCGATTACAGAGAACTCCTTCCTGAGGGCATCGGGGATTCCCTTCCCACGTCCTTCGATGTGATCGGTGACGTGGTAATAGTGAAGCTGAAGAAAGACGTCCTCAAACACAAGAGGAAGATAGGTGATGCCATAGGCAGGACCACGGATGCGAGGATGGTGCTCTTGGACAGCGGCGTCAAAGGCGACATGAGGGTGCGGGACCTTACCCCCATATACGGGAAGGGGAGCACCGAGACCCTTCACAGGGAGTCCGGTGTCTCCATGTTAGTGGACCCCGCGACGGTCTATTTCAACCCCAGGCTCGCCACCGAGAGATTGAGGGTCGCGTCCCTTGTGGAAGACGGGGAGACCGTGATCGATATGTTCGCAGGGGTGGCGCCATTCCCTCTGGTGATATGCAGGCACGCTAAGCCCAAAGCCATCTATGCTATCGATATGAACCCGGAGGCGAAGAGGCTGATGGATATTAACATAAGGAAGAGCGGATGCGACCGCATATTCCCTATATTGGGGGATGCCAGAGCGGAGATAGCGAAGCTGCCTCCGGCCGACAGGGTGATAATGAACCTGCCCCAAAGCGCGGAGGATTTCCTTCCAGATGCTTTGAGCCATGCGAAGAAGGGCGGTACGGTGCATCTTTATTCGATACACGAGAGGTCCGAGGCAGAAAGGGAGATCGGCGAGCTTGCAGAACGTATGCTCGCTGTCGGTCTTCTCTGCGAGATAAGCGGGATAAGGGAGATGAAATCGTACTCTCCCACATCCGCCGTCTACTCCACTGATATATTGAGGAGATGAATCATTTTTTAGGATCCAGCGTCACGCCGTTCTGGTCCTGGTAATTCCCGCTGCGCTCGGAATAGCCCTTTCCGGCAGGGGACTGCAGGGATTCAATCACCATCTGGCAGAATCTTTCTCCTACAGGTATCTCCACGGCGGAGTCGGATGCGTTGTATGCTCCCAGCGTCAGGGTCCCGTTGAATCCTGCGTCTATCTTGCCGAAAGCGCTTATCACGCCCTTCCTGATCCACGTTGTCCTGAGCCAAAGCTCTGCGCAGAAGTAGTTGTTCATGCGAACCGTTTCCACAGTCGAAACGTAGAACATGGTCCTCGGGGGGACGGAGACAGTGCCTTCTCTGTGCACTTCATCCTTGCCGAGTATCTTTATCTCCGCTATTCTCAGATCGTATCCGTTGGGTGTCAGGCCCCTCTTGTCGAAATCCGAGATGCCTATGTGCCCTGTCATCATGCTCTCCACTATGTCCCTGTCGGAAAGTATGCCCATGAGGCCGTCATGCGCAGATGCGGTAATATCGTTTGCTTTTCTCAGGCGGAGAAATTACCAAAACCTATTTATTGCAGATACAGACTCTACTCTTTTGATGGTTGGATGAATAATCCAACAGGTGGATATGATGAAATCAAAATCAATTGTTCTTGCGATCGCGGTTGTCCTTGCCGTGGCCGCTTCGGCCGTTGTTATAATCTACGGTCTGTCAGATGATGATAGCGGAGCGAAATACGAGGTGGATTTCCTTTTTGAGAGAGATACAGGTGAGAAAGTCTGGTCTCACGGATCCGGGGATACGCCTGAGGCCGCGCTGAAGAATGCATGTGACAAGATCGGATACGAACTCGAATATACCGGGACAGGTAACGCTCTGTGGATCGTTAGCATAGACGGCATAGGTTGGGTTGCTGCGGCTCCGGAGGATACGACGAAGTCCGGTAGCAGCTGGGTGCATTATGAGTGGGACTCTGACAGTAATTCTTGGACTGAGACTGAGTACCTTTTCGGGAATCTCCCGGCAAGTGTGAAGTACTTCTGCTTCTTCTACACAGACCTGGATCCGACCTGGCATGCTATAGGAAGTCCGACAGGGGTTCCTGCTTAATCAAATAATTTACAAACCTTTTCAAACCATTTCCAAGGAATACGTTACTATGTCTGCCCGTGGATTGAAAATAGCGGCCTCATTGGCAATGATAATGATGGTCGCCATATCCGTGCCGATTTTGGCTGATATAAACGAGCCTCGGGATTACAGTGAGGGAATGCTCATCGATTTCGGCAGATATGATGGAGTATGGGTCCCCATGGAAAAGGAGGAAAAGACCATCGCCGAAGCCTTGGATCAGTCTTGTACAGCGAAAGGATATGCTGTAATCAAGGATGTTAACGGTATCCCAGAATCTATAAACGGAATAACGAACAACTCTGTACGAACATGGACCATCTGGACAACACCCAAGGGCAGCGGTATATGGGAGAAGCAGAACGGATCACCAGAAGATCTCTATATGAAGGATTTCGGGTTCGTCACATTCGCCTTTTCGTACGAAGGGTACACACCCTTGTCTTGTGTTGATGCAGAGGGCAGATGCATATTCAATGACGGAACACTTTACAGGACCATCACGTTAGCACCTTCCTGTACAGAGATGTACTATGCCATACATGGGATCGGTGGTCTGGTAGGCACAGACCTGTACAGCAATTATCCTGCAGCTATTACCGACATGAGAGGGAGTGGCAGGATCGCCGCCATAGGCGGATACACAAATCCCAGCTATGAGAAGGTTCTGGGACAGAGGCCGGATATAGTAATAGGTGAAGCGGATATCGGCGGTCATTTGGATGTGGCCAAGAGGCTTAGGAGTACCAATGTAGTCACCTTGATGCTTCCGGAATCGGATAGTACGGATGCTATATGTAGGAATATTTGGGCCATAGGTCAGGCAACCGGCAATCCGGAGAACGCAAAGGTTGTGACTGACAATATAACAGAACAGTTGGATAACATTCTTTCCGGCATAAAGAATACTGTCAAGAAGGACGTTCTTTTGGCCTTGGGAATATTGCCCTCGGCTTTTACTTCAGGGGATAATACATATATGGATGATGCAACGCAATATGCCAGGGGCACGAACATATTCGGGGAAGAGAACCTGGGGTGGTTCCCGTCCAGCGCAGAAGAAGTTAAGGACAGGAATCCGCAAGTAATAATCATAGTCTCCGAATCCCGGGTAACCACGCAGGCAGAATATGATGAGAAGATGGAATGGATAAAGAGCAACAATCCTCAATGGGCCGGCACCGATGCCTTCAAGAACGGGGAGGTTTACTTCTTCAGCGGTCAGGCCGCAGATGTGTTGTCACGTCCAGGTCCAAGAGTTTGCCAGGCCGCAGAGCTTCTTGCTAATGCACTTCATCCTGAACGATTCAGCAATCCGATCCCGAAATATGTGAGCGATGACTACAAAGATTATCTAACTGTATCGGCGGGGTGGTGAGATGAGGAGAGTATTGCCCTTTTTATCAATAGCGATACTGGTGCTGGCAGGTTCTCTTTCCGCTTTTTCATTCGAATCGGATGCTGCAACAGAAGAAGGCATTATTTTCCTGGACATGGGAGACGGCAACGTAATAGAAGCGTATGTATCGGTGAACGGTACAATGGCAGATGCCGTATCTGATGCACTATCTGACAATGGTCTCGCTGGCACTCTTTCCGGGACGGCAACGGATAATCTCAACGGCATAGCTAACGGATCTGGTTCAGCTACTTGCAAATGGCGTTTTTACGAATGGAACGGAGCATGGACGGAGACAACGTATGACGGTGCCGTCCTCTTCGTAGGTGGAATATTCGCATGGGGATTCTATCCCGATGGCCTGACGCCCGTGGCCACACCTTCTGCGTCCGATCCATGGGTCATGTACAGAGGTGACGCTTCAGGTTCCGGTATACAGTCCTCTGCCGGCCCCGAGTCTTGTGGAGTGAAATGGACGATACAGTATGATGGTGAGTTCATAAACGGAGGCATACTCGCAGCGGGAGACCGCATCTATTTCATATCGGGGGGAGTAGAAGAATCGGTACTGCCTGCACTTCACTGTGCGGATCTGGATGGGAATATCGTGTGGTCCGCGGACTATCCAGGAGTAGGTCTTGGCTGGGAAACTGCCACGCCGCTTTTGCTCAGTGACAGAGTAATAGTTCCTACATCCTCAGGCAAGATATTCATGGTGGATCTTGACGGGAATCCGATCGGGACGTATGTGGATATTCCGCTTTTTGAAACAGGAGTGGCGTTAAAGTTCAAGTCAGGCCCAGGTTCTTTGATATATGACAGCGGTTTCGTGTATTTCGGAGCATCCAACGGTCATTTCTACAAGATGGATATAGATGGTAATATCGTTGCGGATGTGCAGACCGGAGAGGCTGTGTACCATGCTGCACCATACATATACACAGAGGCAGACGGAACGAAGACAGCCTTCATAGGCGGGTGGGGCGGATCCGTATTCGCTATCGACTGTGCCACCATGACTGTGAAATGGCAATACGATCTTTATTCCAAAAACGACGATCCGGAAAACTTTGGTCTTTTCGGCTCCGTAACGATGGGAACCGGCGTATATTCGAACATGATGGCTGTGACTTACACGGACGGTGCCATGTCCCCAATCAACTCAGGCATCGCAGTCTTCAATTTGGATACGTTGGATCCGATCGATCCCCAACCAGTGTGGAAGGATGAGAGTTTCAGCGCCGCGGGATCGCCCGGAGTAGCCTACAGGAATGGTTTTATAATATCCACTTCGAACGGAGTGACATTCTACTCCTGGGAAAATAATAGCCCTCTTTGGAAGAAAGATTATGGGATGATTAAAGGCCCACTTACGATGGCGGAGGGGAGGATATACATCGTTCAGTACCAATCTAACGGATCTGTTGTATCCATAAATCCTGAGAACGGTGCCAGGCTGAGTGAATACGCAATAGAGCCTGCAACAAGCACAGGGTTTGCCATGGTCGGAGCTTTGGTCTATGGTGGCAACATATATGTGGGAAATGACGACGGCATCCTCTATTGTTTCGATTCATCCGTTCCTCCACTGATAAGAGGGGAGCCAGAGCCTGAAGGTGCGAACATCGCGACCTTAGCAATATGGTCATCAACAGTAGGATTGCTGGCCCTTTTCGTGTTCTATTACATCAGGTTCGTAAAGCCTGCTGGAGAGGGAATGGTGGCGTCCAGGAAGAAGAAACTGTTTTTGATGTTGGCAACCGGTTTCTTAGGCTCATTCATCATGTTCATGCTGGCACTTTCTTATGGGCCTGGAGGGAACATGTCCGTAGGTGAGGCATTCCTGAATCTAGTATCCGCATTTGGGAAAGGCGGGGAAGGTCTGACGGCATATGAATCATATGTCTACGAGTCTAGATTGCCGAGGGCCATGGCAACGTTCGCCGTCGGTGTGGGCCTCTCAGTAGCCGGAGCAGTCTATCAGGCAATAATCAGGAATCCCTTGGTTGATCCGTATATTACGGGAGTCTCGTCAGGGGCAGGGCTAATGGCCATAATAGCGATAGTATTCGGGACATCCTTAGGCGTTAGCTATGTCACTAGCATATATTTGACTCCGTTAGCGGCCATGGCCGGAGGGTTACTGGCTTTCGGCCTGACGATGCTGATTGCAGAAAAGTCCGGCGGTTCATCTCTCAATTATGTTCTTGGAGGTGTGGTGATCGGTTTGGCATTCTCGGCATTCCAATCGATGATATTGTCGATGGCAGGAAGCCAACTTCAGAATGCGATGTTCTGGCTTTTCGGAAGCTTCGCCAACGTAACGTGGAACAATGTGTGGTTCATCTTCATACCTGCGTTAGCGATGTCGCTGATACCTCTTTTCTGGGCCAAGGAGCTTAATCTCGTGCTTTTGGGAGAGGAGCAGGCCAGGCAGATGGGACTCAATGTCAAGAATTTCAATAGATGGATGATGGTGCTGGCGTCAGTGATAACATCCGTATGCGTAGCCTTCGTCGGTATAATCGGTTTTGTGGGTCTTGTGGTGCCACACCTTTGCCGTATGATGCTGGGCGGAGACCACAGGCTGGTACTTCCCGCTTCGATCATGATGGGAGGGGCTCTCATGATGGCCGCAGATCTGGCTGCAAGGATGCTATTCGTACCGTTTGAGCTCCCTGTGGGTGCGATAACGACTTTGATAGGGACGCCGTTGTTCGCTTATCTTCTGATAAAGAGGGGGAGGATGTACAATGGTTGAGAAGCCTCTCCTGGAGCTCAGAAATGTCAGCAAAACATATGATAACGGGTTTCGTGCCGTGAAGGAGGTCTCGTACAGCATAGACCGTGGCATGCTGGTGGGTCTCATCGGTCCCAATGGGTGCGGCAAATCCACTATGATGAAATGCATTAACAGGATTCATCCGACGACGTCAGGGGACATCCTGGTGAACGGTGAATCTGTATTGAATAGAAGTCCGGGTGAGCTTGCAAAGGTGATTTCGAATGTCCCGGCAGAGCTGAACACAAGCTTCGGTCTCACAGTTGCGGAGACGGTTATGATGGGTAGATACCCGCACAGCACCCACCTTTGGTGGGAGAGTGAAAAGGACGAATCGTTTACCGAGGAGGCTTTGCACAAGTTCGGGGTATCCAGTCTGAAGGACAGATTCCTTCATACACTGTCCAGCGGAGAGAGGCAGAGGGTGCTCATCGCCAAAGCATACGTACAGGAGCCGAAGCTGATGCTGGTTGACGAGCCCACTTCCCATTTGGATATGAGATACAAGTTGGAGGTGATGGAGTATCTTAACGCCATGGTCAAGAAGGACATGTCCATATTGATCGCGGAACACGACATCTCCTTAATGGCCAGATATTGTGATCTTTGCATAATCATGAAAGAGGGTTCCCTGTTCAGGATCGGCCCTCCGAAGGAGATCATAACCTCCGATCTGATAGAGGAGGTCTACGGCGTCTCAGCGTCTGTCGGCTTTGATAACGATGGCGAACTTTTCGTACTGCCGAAAAGATACAAAACAGTTCGTGGCAGCATATGACGGACTCTATAAATCAAAGAAATGCATCGGGGTGACGAATGAGAATAGAGGACTCAGTCAGGAAGCATCTTTCGGACCTCAATGGAGCGGTTCACGGAGGTCAGGGATGGCGGTACGGGGGTGTCGAGGATTTCAGTCACAATCTAAATCCCTTGGGCCCGCCGGATATCCTCAACAACGTGATAATATCAGCCACATCCAACATAGGTCACTACCCGGATGATTCCTGTGCTGATCTTAAAAAAGTGATAGCCAAGAGGCATTCCCTGAGTGAGTGCAATGTAATGGTGGGGGCAGGGTCTTCCGACATAATACGGGCGTTTCCCAACACGTTCGTGGAGTCGGGCGATAAGGTGGTTATTGCCAGGCCCACCTTCGCGGAGTACGGCAGGCAGTGCAGGGTGGCAGGTGCCAGTATAACCGATCTCCTTCTCACGGAATCTGACGATTTCAGGATCAATCGTGACAGGCTCTCAAAGCTTATGCCGGGTGCTAAGGCGCTGTTCATATGCAACCCCAACAATCCGACCGGAAGAGTGGAGTCCAGAGAGCGCGTACTGAGCATCGCCGATGAATGCTTGAAGAAGAATGTGATGCTCTTCCTGGACGAGACCCTTTTGGATCTCGTGCAGGGGCATGAGGACATATCCTGCGCCGGATACATTGACGAATACCCGAACATGGTGGTGGCATGTTCATTAACGAAATCCTTTGCGATCCCGGGGATACGCATCGGCTACGGCCTGGCCGCAGAGGGCACCGTCAAACAGATGGAGAAGGTTAGAATGGCCTGGAACGTCGGCGGCATAGAGCAGCATGTGGCGAAGATATTGATCAGGGACCACACGAGCCACGTAGATAAGGCCGCTAAGATGATGGACGCCGAGAAGAGATGGATGTTCAACGCGCTGAAGGATATAGGGTTCCCTGTCTCCGATCCGGCAGACTCCTTCTTCTATTTCTGTCCGACCAGTTCCCTCGGTATAGATGCCCCTACTTTCACTGACAGGATGCTCGATAGCAAGATACTGGTCAGGGACTGCAGCTCCTTCGGGAGGCCCTTCGACGGTTACGTAAGATTCTGCGTCAAGGACAGGATAAGGAATACGGCCTTCGTCCAGGCGGCCCACGACGCTTTGAGGTCCTTGGGCTGGTGATAAACACGGAGCTCTGGTTCAGCGCCATACTGATAATCGCTCTGGCCTTGGCCATCGATGCGGTGATCGGCGAAGTGCCTAACAGGATACATCCATTGAGGTGGATGGGCAATGTTCTCGCATTTTTGGACAGGCACATAAAGAGGACGACCAGGCGAAGAACAGCACTGAAAGGATTCCTTTCCTATGTTCTCGTACTTTTGCTGTTCGGAGGCTCAGCGATAGCGATAACTGCCCTCACAAAGCATTACCTCGGGGAGATAGCATGGATAATAGTCACGGCGGTTATGATGAAGATGGTCTTTGCCGTCTTCTCGTTCAGGAAGCACTGCAAGCCGATAGTCAGGGATCTCAGGGAGGGCAGGATAGAGGAAGCGGCGGCCAAGACGCAGATGATCGTCAGCCGCAACACCAAGGGGATGGATGCGGAGCACATAGCATCCTCCTGTACGGAGAGCATTTCCGAGAACTACGCTGACAGTGTCGTCTCGCCCATGCTTTACTTCGGCCTCATGGGCGTATCCGGAGGGTTCCTCTTCAGATGTGCCAATCTGATGGATGCCATGTGGGGATATCGTAACGAGAAGTATGGTGATCTAGGATTCTTCCCGGCCAAGCTGGATGATGTTCTCGGTTATGTGCCGGCAAGGATATGTCCTGTATTCGTGTCCATAGCGGCTTTCCTTTTGAGGATGAATTACAGGGATGTTCTAGCATCCGCCAAGAGGGAGAGCGTAAAGACACCGTCTCCCAACAGCGGTTGGCCAATGGGTGCCTTCGTGGGCGCTTTGGGGATATCCATGGAGAAGAAGGACATTTACGTTATGGGGTCGGGCCCAATGCCCACAGGCGAAGATATAATGCGATGCTGCAGATTGGTGGAGCTGTCGTCAGTTGTTTTTCTGTTGCTTATTTCAATGCCTTTATATGCCTTCCTGGGAATTCATATACAGGTCTGGATGGAGACCATCTTGACGGGGTTGATATTCTGATGCGACCGGTGATTAGGAGCCGCATACAATCTGCGGAGGGGATGCCCAACGCAGTCGTAGAATTCGATGAGGACATGGAGTTCCTGTCATCGGCTCTTTTGAACGGCGGCTCGAGATTGTCCCGGTCTGTAATGATAATGCAGGTCCCAAAGGATCATATGTGTTCTGAGCCGAAGAAGGAAGTCGTATCCAGGCTCAAGGCACTGGGTCTTCCTTCCGATACTGTTTCGTTCATGACCGCGGCCGAGGTGGATTATGTTTTCACTGAATCTTACGCATCATACGAAGGTGCGGAAATGGCCGCAGTTGTGACGGCCGGTCTCAGCAACCAGGTTGTGGCGGGGGAGATTCTGGAGAATTGGGAGGAGAGGCACGCACTATCCAATGAGCGAAGCAAAGCTCTTCGCCCAGGTACAATAAATATAATAGTCGTATCATCGAAGCCTCTAACGGAAGTGGGCAAAGTCAATGCCATCATCACCGCTACAGAGGCAAAGACTGCCGCCCTCAATTATCTTGGCTACAAAGAGACCGGTACAACCAGCGATGCTGTTGCAATAGTCTCACCCGCAGGAGAGAACGGTATAGATTTCACAGGTACTGGCACATCCATAGGCATCGCAACGGCCAGGGCAGTCAAGAAAGCTGTGGCCACCGCTCTTATGAGGCGCGATGATTTTCCTGTCGGGTGTACTGATAAGAAGAAAGAGAAACTTAGGGAAGGTATTTGAATGGCTGATTATGAGATAAGATTGGGAACGAGCCTTAACGACGACGAGGAGAAACCCGTCAAGTCGTCCGAACCTGTTCTGGGGTCGGTGCAGGAAGAGGCTGAAACGGCACCGGAGGAATCTTTCAAAGAGCCGGCCGAAGAAAAGCCTCAGGATATCTGGACAGAAGAAAAGCCTCAGGAGGCTCAGGTGGAAGCCGAGCCTATCGCGGCAGAGGAAGAGCCGGAACCTGAGAAGCCGAAGAAGAAGGAAAGGTCAAGCACTTCCGGTTCTGCCGCCAAGGGGATGCTATCTTTTTTCACAATCCTGCCTGTAGATGCAGATAAGGGTGACATAGACGCTATGAACCAGAACTTCTGGCTCACGCCTGTGCTGATAGGTATATTCTACGGTATCCTAGCAGTGATATCCTTCTACATATTCCAATGGCTTTTCAACTTCAGCCTCGGGATATTGCTTACCATGGCGGTGTTGATCGTCATGAACCGCATGTTGCATCTCGACGGCCTTATGGATACGGCAGACGGTCTGACCGTTGCCGGAACACAAGAGGATCATATACGCGCTTTGAAAGATACTCACGTAGGAGCAGGAGCGATAGTTGCGGTTATAGTGGTCTTAATCGCCACATTGTTCGCATACATGACATTCGGGTTCTGGGGGGCGATCGTGGCGTTGTTCATTGGAGAGGTCATAGCCAAAACCACTCAGGTGGCCGCAGCAGCATTCGGTGAACCCGGGAACGGTATGGCCGGAGACAGTGTCCGCAACACCGACAAGGACAAATTCGTACTGGCATATCTGATATCCGTGGCCGTTTGCGTCATATGGGCGGCACTTGTGTTCTGGATCGATATAACAGTCAACGACTTCGCATGGTCCAAATTCGACACATATTTCGTGATATCGACAGCATTGGCAGCTATCGTGGCGCCCCTCTGGGGAGTGGTCATGGCAAAGCTGGCCAACAAGAATTTCGGCTATGTCAACGGAGATGTGCTCGGAGCATCCAACGAGACGGGCCGTCTGGCAGTACTGCTGATGTTCACTATGTTCGTAGGTCTGCTGTTCCGCATCTGAGAGATGGACGCGCTGATAATGGCAGGCGGCAAGGGCACCCGTATGGGTCGCTGCGGAATAGAGAAGCCCATGCAGCTTGTGGGCGGGGTACCGACGATACAGAGAGTGGTATCTGCGGTATCCCGTTCCAAATCTATTAACAAGGTCATCGTGTCCGTGAGCTCGAACACTCCTGAGACGGAGAGGTTCCTCTCTTCCAAAGGAGTGGAGACGATAAGGACTTCCGGGGATGGCTTCATGGAGGACCTTCATTCTGCTTTAGAAGTCCTGGATTCTGATTTCGTCATGACCGTACCCTCTGATCTGCCGATGATAATGACATGGGAGGTCAATACTTTCGCCGAATTCTTCAGGCCCGAGATGGAATCCGCAATAGTCGTGGTGGACGAGGGTACGGTCCTCGGTACCGGTGTGAGACCCTCTTACGTAGTGGAGCTAGATGACGGAAGATGGGTGCTCTCCGGGCTCTGCATAGTCGACAGGAAGAAGACCCTGGACGGAGTTTATCTGAATGAAGAGTACATGAGGACCGACTGGGCCGATATAGCCGTCAACGTGAACACCAAGCACGAGCTGGATCTGGCAAGAGCCATGTGTGAAAACGGGGTCAGAGGCCGATGATCCTCTCGTAGATCTCGTGCACCTTATCCAATAGCTCGGGGCAGTCTATCTTGCCCTTGCTTGCCGCCACTGCCGCGACGCATGCGCCTCCGCATCCGACGCCTTCCTTGATGTATCCCCATTCGTAGGCCTGCAACCCTTCATGGGGGCTGTCGGAATAATCCATGTTGATGTAGACCAGGGGCACATCCGGACTTATGTCTGATATCAGCTTAGTTACATCGGAATTAGGGTCTTTTACCAACCATCGGGTGGTGCCGTGGATTATACGGCCTGCTACGGAAGGCTCGAGGGCTATGGCGGCGGCTATGACGGCCGCCATCTGGGTTCCGCCGCCTACTATCACCGGTATCTTCTCCGCAGCACCGATTATCATACCGACGTTGGCCGGCATCATGGGGTCCCCTACGCAGGCTATAGCCTTCAGGGGGTCCTTGGCGAGGTCACCTTTCTTGATCCCGGCGTTGCTCAGAGCTTCTTCCACCAGTTTCATTTTGAGTTCGCGTGGGTTCTTGGGAGAGCTGCTGCTGACGTGATTTCCGTTTGTGGCTCCCATTGCCATAAGGACGGCAAGAGCAGTAGTGGTCCCTCCGGCGCAGCTTTCGCTGACAACAAGAAAATCATTACCCGTGGATAGCATCCTTCCAAGCATCTTGCCCTTCTCGAATCCTTCACGGACGTTCTTGACGGCTTTTCCTGTTGATATGTAATCGCCGCATTCTCCTCCGACATCGAAGCAGGGGATCTTCGGGTTCACTTTGCATCCGCCGTTGATTATATACGCAGGCATTCCTGACAACTCGAGGGCTGCCATGGTCAGTGTAGCAGGAGTAGGGATTCCACCGGGATTGATGGGGATACCGTCCATGCAGAGGGTCTTGCCGCATACAAGCATCTCAGCGTCGGCGGCGGGAGTAAAAAGTGTAAGTTCAGGGGTGTCGCCTGCATCGGAGACTCCCGGTATCGTTGAAGTAAGTGTGTTGGCGACGGTGCACGTGAAAACGCCCCTGCCGCCCCAGATCTCAGAGAGAATCCTCTCTGCGATCTCTCTGTTCCCAACAATGCTCAAGGAGGGGGGCAATCTGAATTCAGACATTGTCGCTCCAATACCGTGCTCCCATATAATCTATGAGTTAACAGTCCCACATTGTAACGTTTCTTTTTGTCCCACAATATAATATGTCATTCCTACATTAGGGATGGAGGATATATCCAGGAGATAAAATGAGGCCCATCTGGAGTAAAGTTTCCGAAGAGATCGAGGAGGAATTGGCAGGCACTAAGATCTCCTGTCCGTATCACCCATCGCATTTCAGGAATCAGGAGTGCACATTCTGCTATTGCCCGTTTTATCCATGCGAGGATCCGGATCTCGGCGAAGTGACTGAGTCTCTCAAGATCGGGAAGATTTGGAACTGCACCTATTGCAATTTTATTCACAGGAAGGATGTGGCTTCTTACGTTCACGGAAGGCTGAGAGAATCCAGGATATCCGGGCCCGAGGACCCTGCTCTCAAAGAACTATTTCAGGAAATGAAAACAAAGTTCCACCGTAAGGGGAAGGCCGTAATGGTCCTGGGGGCCACTTCTGACGCAGGTAAATCCATCATCGCCACGGCGATATGCCGCATACTAAATGACCGCGGATACTCCGTCACTCCATTCAAATCACAGAATATGAGCCTCAACTCCAGGGTCACATACGGAGGTCATGAGATCTCCATGATACAGGATCTCCAGGCCAGGGCAGCCGGCGTCAGCAGGCCCTCCTTCAGGATCAATCCCATACTCATGAAGCCAAAGGGGGACGGGATGTCCCAGGTAATACTGGAGGGCGCTCCCGTAGGAGATTACAGCTCTACAGATTATTATTCGAAATTCGTACCCGGGCCCGGAACGGAAGTTCTGAAGAAGAGCATAGATTTCCTTCAGAGCAGATACGATTTCATGATAATGGAGGGCGCTGGGTCCCCGGCCGAGATAAATATCTATGATTCCGACATAGCGAACATGCGGGCGGCGGAGGCGGCAGATGCCGATTGCATACTTGTCGTCAACGTTGAATGGGGCGGTTCCTATGCATATACAGTTGGGACGCTGGATCTCCTGCATCCTGATGACCGCAGGCGTGTGAAGGCCATAATACTCAACAATCTCAGAGGTAACGTATCCGGCATGAAGGCTGCAGCGGAAGAATTGGAGGAACTGACAGGGGTGCCTGTAATGGGAATAATACCTCATCTAGACTTCGATTTGCCCAAGGAGGATTCGGAGAGCTTCAGAGGTGTGAAGTCCATCGGCGGAGGAAGGACGGTCGTTGCCGTACCTAAGTTCCCGAGGATATCCAACTTCAC
>DAXF01000022.1:422-608 GCA_002506255.1 Methanomassiliicoccaceae archaeon UBA367 | reverse complement strand
ACCTTAAGATTCGTATCTTCCCCAGAAGAGATGGAAGGGGCTGCGGCCGTTGTGCTGCCAGGAACCAAGAGCACAACCTCGGATCTTGAATGGCTTAGGAGAACCGGTATCGCCGACAGGATACTATCTTTGAAGGGCAAAGTTCCGATAATCGGCATATGCGGGGGCTATCAGATGATGGGAAGA
>DAXF01000022.1:0-190 GCA_002506255.1 Methanomassiliicoccaceae archaeon UBA367 | reverse complement strand
TTCGATATGGAGACGGAATGGCCAGGGTCGGGGAAGAAAACGGAGAGATTCGAAGGCACTTATATTCCGACCGGCGATCTGATAACGGGCTATGAGATACATTCCGGCATAAGCAAGTCTTCTGAGGCTCCGATGATAAAGGCCCAGAGTAGAACAGAGGGATCCATCAGGAGTGATGAGATGCTCTTCG
>DAXF01000036.1:4603-6640 GCA_002506255.1 Methanomassiliicoccaceae archaeon UBA367 | reverse complement strand
AGGATTTGACGCTGACGGAGGTGCTCCGTCTCGTGGAGAAGATCCAGGACGAGAATCCTGATATGGAGGTCTTCCTTGACGGGGACAAAAGAGCCATAATGGGGAGGCCGCGGGCCGTTCAGATAGCATTGGAGCGCTGATATGGGCAAAGGCAGAGTGACCATAGGTCTTTACAATTCATACGATCCTACCAAGTTCAGAGAACCGCACAGACGCGTTTTGGCAAGATCAGGGGGTCTTGCCCTGGCGTTCGATATGAATCTGGCTCTTTTCGGTTTCCCGTTCCCGGATGACATAAAGCAACCCAAGGAGCTTGCAGAATGGGTCGCAGGGACAACAAGCATTGGTTCGGACGGAGGCTACTTCGTGGAGCTTGCAGAGAAAGGGCGTTTCCTTAGCTTCAGCTACCCGGATAAAGGGTTCCCGCCGCAGCTTGGGGATGCGATACTCACCACCAGCAAGCCCGATCCGAAGAAGGCTGTGACGAAAGAGGAAGTGGTCGGGAGAATAAACAGCGGCAACAGCGTTCTCCTGGTGTTCGGGATAGGGCCCCATGGGATACCCAGATCTCCTTCGTCGATACCCAGATATAATCTTGATATAACCGGCGGGGGATTCTCGCTGGAGACATGCACAGCCCTGGGGGCAGTGGTTGGGGCCCTCTCCTCACTTATTCAGTAGTTCTCGTAAAGCAGGTTGCCCGGTTCGTATAGGACCCCGTTGCCCTTCTCGACCCTGCCGACTATCTCTGCGTCGCCGATATCCGAGATGATGTTCTCAGCATCATCCTCAGAGGCCACGATCATGAACCCCATGCCCATGTTGAATGTCTGGTACATCTCCCTCTCGCTGACCTCTCCCAGTTCTGCTATCTTGCCGAACAGGGCCTGAGGCTTCACAGGGTCATCTATTATGTATCTCAGGCCTTTCCTCATCCGGAGCAGGTTCCTGAGCCCCCCGCCCGTTATGTCTATGAGACCGTGGGGATCGTACTCATCGCGTATCCTTAGGACATCCTTGACGTAGATCTCCGTGGGGGTCAACAGTTCCTCGCCGACAGTGCCGCTCAGCCCGGGAGCTTCGTCCTTCATTGCATATCCGGCGTTCTGGAAGACCTTCCTTGCCAGGGTCAGGCCGTTGGAATGAACTCCTGAGGAGCGCAGTGCCACTATGAGATCCCCGCTCTCGCATCTCTCGCCCGTTATTACCTTCCCCTTCTCCACGTATCCCAGGCATGTTCCTGAGATGTCTATGCCGTTGACCATCTCTGGCAGAACGGCGACCTCTCCTCCGACGATCTCCATGTTGGAGAGCTCCGCCCCTCTGTTCAGACCGATGCCTATCTGCCCGCATATATCATCATCCGGGACCTTCAATGCCACATAGTCAACGAAGGACATGGGCTCCGCACCCACGCATATGGTATCGTTCACGTTCATTGCCACGCAGTCTATGCCGATGGTGTCCCATTTCCCGAGCTCCTCGGCAACGAGCAGCTTAGTGCCCACCCCGTCCGTGGCCAATGTGAGGTAGACATCGCCGAAGTCGATGAGACTGGCGAACAGGCCTTTTGCCTCGACCATGGTGCCTTTTCCTTTCCTTCTGTATCTCAGCTCTTTAACAAGCGAATCTATGGCACCGGACTTCCTGTCTATGTTGACGCCGGCCTTCGCATAAGTCCAACCCTCTACCATGATGCTCCCCGGCCCCCTAATCGCCTGACCCGTTTATATTTCTCCCCCCGCGAAAGGAGTTATAACGGCGCACCGTTATCGACGACCGATGCGCGAACGCTGGTTGAACGAGAGGCGACAGGAGCACTACTATAAGCTCGCCAAGAAGACGGGGTTCCGTTCCAGGGCCTCTTTCAAGCTCATACAGATCGATGAGAGATTCGATATTTTCAGAGAGGGGGACGCTGTGGCCGATCTGGGAGCCGCGCCGGGGGGATGGCTGCAAGTGGCCAGAGAGCTGATTGGCGAGAAGGGCAAAGTAGTCGGTGTTGATCTTAGGCCCATAAAGAGACTTGACGATGTC
>DAXF01000036.1:3681-4366 GCA_002506255.1 Methanomassiliicoccaceae archaeon UBA367 | reverse complement strand
AAAGCGGATGTCATCCTTTCGGACATGGCGCCCGATATAAGCGGGAACTATTCCACAGATCATGCCCGTTCCGTTCACCTTTGCAAGTATGCCCTCGGAGTCTGTGACAGAGTTCTGAAGAAGAACGGGAAGCTGGTAATGAAGGTCTTCATGGGGGACATGATCCCAGCGCTCAGAGAGGAGACGGAGAAGCGCTTCACCGAGGTGAAGATGCACTCCCCAGACGCATCCAGGCCCACAAGCTCCGAGATGTACGTAATTGCTACCGGATTCAAGGCGCAGACCAGAGTTAAGATGGTGGAGCGCCAGGAAGAGAAACCTAAGAAGTTCACGATAAAGGGGGAGCTGCTGTGAAGATTGTATGCGTAGGTTGGAACTATATGTCCCATGCCGCTGAGATGGAAAGGGCATTGCCGGAGGAGCCGCTCATATTCCTGAAACCGTCGACATGCATAATAGGCGACGGCGATGAGATCAGAATACCTGAAGGCGTTACGAATGTGCAGCACGAGGTAGAGCTGGCACTTATACTTGGCAAGACCGGGAAGAACATATCGGAGGATGAGGCAACGTCATATGTCTCAGGTTTAGCCGTATTTAACGATGTTACTGCCAGAGATATGCAGGCGGCAGACCGTGCCAAAGGCAATCCTTGGGATCTGTGCAAGGGCATGGACACGTTCGG
>DAXF01000036.1:0-3416 GCA_002506255.1 Methanomassiliicoccaceae archaeon UBA367 | reverse complement strand
ACCGGCAGAATGATATTCTCCCCTGCTAAGGTGATAGCCTATGTCTCAAGGTACATGACATTGGAGGAAGGGGACATAATTGCAACGGGCACGCCCGAGGGCATTAGTGAGATAAAGCCCGGCGACATTGTATGTGCCAGCATATCGAAGATAGGCAGTGTTACCAACAAGGTCGTCTAATCCCAGAACCTCTTGTTCCTGGCATACAACACCTCTGCGGACAGTATGTCCCTGAGGAAATCGTCCTCATCCCTGTGCATACCGCGCAGTATCCTGGATGCGGAGTCCGGGCCTATACCTCTGCCTGCAAGGGCCATAGGGGCGAGCTCATTCTCCTTCACAAGATTTGCGTTCCTCGACATCTTCATGGTCTCTTTCTTCTCCTCATCGGTAAGATCCTTCTTAGCCAGGAGCTTGATCGATTCCCTGTCGTATTCTTTCAGCAGAGCAACCATTCTGCTTCCGCACTTGCTGCAGACGAAGCCCTTTGGGGCCGAGCCCACGCGCACCCTCCACTGGGTACGGCAGCTGAGGCATGATGCATAGAGGGTCTCGTTCTCCAGCCTCTTCTTCAGTGCCATCAATATCGAGTGGTCTGCCCTGGCCGGCTGCATGAGCTCCTTGGATCTGGTCACGCCCTCCAATCCGATTGGGGAAACGCCTGATGCCCTTACCTCCACGGAGCCGCTCTGGATCATCGAGATGACCCTCTCGGTGCTCTCTATGTCCAGGTCTTCCCAGAGAACCTTGTTCACCGCCTCGTTGTAAGCCGGCGTACCTTTGTGAAGATCGAACAGCCTGCTGAAGTTCATGAAGCGGTGATCTGCGCTCTTCTCTATGATGCCGAACTTCTTGGCCACATATACGAAGCGCCAGCGCAGGAAAGTGGAATTGACTATCGTCAGCCTGGCAAGCCCCTCCACAGTTCCGGGTTTGATCGAGGATATGGTATCCAGTACCAGATCCTTGCTGATATTCCTGGGTATCTGCAGTATTATCCGATAAGGATCCGTGGACGCCCCCACGCTCTCTCCCAGTCTGGCGGACAGCAGGGCAGAGATGATCTTGCTAAGGGTCTCGTTAACTCTTGTGCCGAAGCAGGCGTTGATTATGACCACGCGGTCACCGATCTCCACTGTGACCAGCTTATCACTGGGAACATCGAAGCCCTTCTGAGATGAAATGAATTTCCTGACGCATTCTTTGGCGTTCTCATCGCCGGGATAGAGGTCCAGGTCCAGTGTCCTGCGCATACGGCCGACCTCCATGGCAACATCGAAGGGTACCGGTATGTCCGATCCTGTCCATGAGGGCACGGACCCGATCTCCCTGGCTTCTTCCACGAGTATCTCATCCTCCCGCATCTCGATTATGCGCCACGTCCTCCCCTTCGCTATGAACATGGCGTAGGGCTCTGCGAAGGATGCAACGAAGCTCTCATCGAGGGTCCCGACAATCCCTCTGTTGCTGACATCGCGTATGAGATATGTTCTCTCGTCAGGGATCATGGATATGTTGCTGTAGAAGTAATCCATTCCCTTCTTCGACCTGCGGAAACCGTCCTCATCCTCGAAGACCATTTTTATTGATTTAAGCTGTTCCAGCACAGCATCCATCTCTGCCCTTTTCAGGTCCCGGAAGGAATGGCTCCTTCTGAATATCGAATAAGCAGTGTCCCTGTCTATCCTGGAGACCATGGTCATCGCGATGAGCTGGTTCGCTACCACGGTGAGCGGGGACCCTCTCCCGGAGTACGCCTCCATCTCCCTGGCTTCCGCTTTTCTGGCGACTACAAGGCTTTCTGCCACCTCATCCGGGGCGGTAGCGAGTATTTTGGCGTGTATGAGCCCGCCCACCCTGTGGCCGGCCCTGCCCGCTCTCTGGATCATCCTGGCGACCTGTCTCGGAGAATTGTACTGTATCACGAGATCCGTGGACCCCACATCTATCCCCAGTTCCAGAGAGGATGTGCAGACCAGGGCCTTTACTTCGCCGGACTTGAAAGCGTCCTCCATTTCCATGCGCGTTTCTTTTGAGAGGGACCCGTGATGAACCTCTATTCCGATGTTCTCATCCCACATGCGGAACCTGGCGGCCAGCCATTCCGCCGTCTCCCTGGTGTTGACGAAGAAAAGGGTCGATCTTCCGTTATCGATCAGCTCCCTGGCCCTCAGCATCACGGCCAGTATGTCCGGGTCGCACTGAAGTCGGTCCAAAAGAACGGAGTCTTCGGAGGGCTCCGGGCATTCGACGCCTATATCGAAATCCCTGTGGGTATCATGCTGGCACAGCGTGATCTTCCTTTTGACTCCTCCCAGGAATCTTACCACTTCCGTCGGGTTCCCCACGGTGGCCGAGAGCCCTATCCTCTGGTATTCCCCGGCTATGCTGACCAGCCTTTCCAAGGCCACGCTCAGCTGGGCACCTCTTTCGACATCGGCAAGCTCGTGTATCTCGTCCACCACGACCCATTCGACATTCTTCAGATGCTCTCTGAGCCTCTTCCCTGTGAAAAGGACCTGAACCGTTTCGGGGGTGGTTATCAGGATCTCCGGCGGTTTCTGGGATTGCTTGTTACGCTCGGCTTGGGTAGTATCTCCGTGCCTTACCCCGACGGTGATTCCGAGCTCATTACCCACATCCTCCATTCTCTTCAGCATATCGCGGTTGAGGGCTCTCAGGGGGGTTATGTAAAGGCAGCGTATGCCCTTCTTCCCCTTGGTCCTGAAGATCGCATCGAATATGGGGATCATGGCGGCTTCCGTCTTCCCTATGCCCGTCGGTGCCACCAGGAGCAGGTTCTCTCCCCGGGATATCCGGGGTATGGCATCCGCCTGAGGCTCTGTCGGGGAAAATATGCCCCTGGAGCCGAGAGCCTTTATGATTTCTGCGGAAAGCCCTTCAAAAGACATGTGCGTTGTATTGTAATGGAAGCCGGGCCGAAGCCCGGCGTTTCAGAGAAGGAAGAATCACTTCTTCTTTTTCTTCTTGAGATTACGGAGGTTCTCCTTGACGGCGTCCTTTATCGCCAGAGCCTCGACCTCTCCGTCGGTGACATCCCCGGCGTTGAAGACCAGGACCTTCCAGTCATCCGTTTCCAGCTCCTCGTGTATGCTGGTGCGCGCGCCGTCCGTTACATAAACGGCGACCCTGCCTTTCACGAAAGCGAAGGGGATCTTCTCAGGTCCGTAATCCCTCCTGCATCTGAGGCCTTTGTTCCAGGCAGCTCTTCTGACGATGTCCTCCGGGGTCATGTCGAAGTCTATCAGCTCGAATTCGAAGCCCTCGTCGGCTTCCTCATCGGATGCTGTGGCTTCCTCCGCCTTCTTCGCGGCCTCAGCTTTCTTAGCTTCCTCTGCAGCGGCAACGGCCTTCGCCTCTTCCGCCTTCTTCGCGGCCTCAGCCGCAGGTGCGGC
>DAXF01000009.1 GCA_002506255.1 Methanomassiliicoccaceae archaeon UBA367 | reverse complement strand
CCTTTGGACTACAGATACGGCAGAGAGGAAATGAGAGCCGTATTCGGCGAAACCAGCCGCCTGCAGTACCAGATGGATGTTGAGGCGGCTCTTGCCCGGGCCCACGCATCCTTGGGGACGATACCTGAGGCTGATGCGGAGGAGATAACGCGCATCGCCAACCTGGACATCGTCAGCATAGATAGGGTCAAGGAGATCGAGAAGGAGACCAGGCATGATGTGATGGCCATGGTCAAGGCCCTGACGGAGAAGTGCCGCGGGGATGCAGGGAGATTCGTGCATTACGGGGCAACATCCAATGATATCGTGGACACGGCCACCGCCCTGCAGATAAAAGAGGCCCTGCGGATTATAGAGGAAGGCATCGATGGGCTGACCCTCACCCTTGCGAAGCTGGCGAAGAGAGAGAGGGACACCCTTGAGATAGGGAGGACCCACGCCCAGTTCGCAATACCCATAACGTTCGGATTCAAGATAGCCGGTTATGCTCAGGAGATGCTCAGGCACAGGGAGCGGATGCAGCAGCTGAAGCCGAGGGTCTGCGTGGGCAAGATGTCCGGTGCTGTGGGAACCGGCGCCGCACTGGGAAAGAAATTCTTCAAAGTACAGGAGGCCGTGATGAAGGATCTCGGCCTCTCATACGAGCCTGCGGCGACACAGGTCGTCGGAAGGGACCGCTACACGGAGCTGATATGCCTTCTCGGGAACATAGCGACATCTCTTGAGAGATACGGCACCGAGATCAGGAATCTTCAGAGATCTGAGATAGCCGAGGCCGCAGAGCCTTTTGACCAGGAGAAGCAGGTAGGCAGCTCGACCATGGCGCACAAGAGGAATCCCATGATGTCCGAGAATGTATGCGGGCTCGCCCGCATAGTAAGGTCCGTGATAACGCCGACATTCGAGAGCCAGGTCCTCTGGCACGAGAGGGATCTTTCCAATTCAAGCGCGGAGAGGTTCGCGCTGCCCCACGCCTTCGTACTTTTGGACGAGATGCTTTCGAAGATGGACTGGGTCTTCTCAGGACTGACCATAGACAGCAAGAGGATGCTCAGGAACATCGAATCTTCCCAGGGGCTCGTCATGGCCGAGGCCCTGATGATGAGGATGACCGACAAGGGCATGGGAAGGCAGGATGCCCATGAGCTGATACGGGAAGCCTCCATGGTCGCAATGGGCGACGGGAGGCAGCTAAGGGATGTCGTGATAGAGGTTATGGCATCCAGGAATCTCAAGTTCATGACGGAAGCTGAGATAAGGGATGCGATGGACCCGTCGAAGTATACCGGCGGTGCTGCGGAGATCGTCGACAGGACCGTCTCGGATGTGGAAAGTGCATTGAGGAGGAAGGTCTGAAGATGGAATCCGCCAAGAAGGCCAAAGTGATCGCGGCCGCAGTTATAGGCGGTATTCTCGGAGCGGCCATGGGTGTTTTCCTGTACTTCTCGGCAGATATGCCTGCGGCCTTCGTTCTGGTACCGCTGGGCATGCTCCTGGGCGGGGCCCAGGCTTATATGATGCCGGAGAAGGATTAGAGCAGTTTCTTTCCTGCGCCATCACCGGGCTTGACGGAGTAGACTTCTTTCACCTTCAGCTTGATCAGGCTCTTGGCAGGGTAAGTCTCCTTCTTGGCATGAGCGATCCCCACAGCCTTCTCATAATCCTTCCCGGACGTTTCGACTTCCGCATCGCATTTTATCTGGATGGGAGTACCCGATTGGCTCAGGGCGGAGAATGAGAGCTTCGGATTCTCCTTCAGGTTCCTGATGGTCTTGTCCATATAATTATCTACGAGCCAGAAGGTTTCCTTGTCCTCCTGAAGGAACAGCATCCCGACAGGCACAACATTAGGCACTCCGGCCTTGGATGCGGTGGCAACCAGGAATATCCTGGTCTCTGACAGCGTTGCGATCATCTCTTCGGTCAATTTCACCATTTATATCCCTGCGATTGTACTGCCGTGCAGAGTATAATTATATGTTCTTCATGCTGAGCAGACGTGCCGAATTTGCTAAGGCGATCATCGATATCCCGACGTCCGCGAAAACGGCAGCCCACATCCCTACGAGACCGAACATCGCAAGTGCCAGCACAGAGAATTTAACACCAAGTATGAAGATTATGTTGCCTCTCACGATCTGCGTTGTCTTCTTCGATATCCTGATTGCCGAAGCTATCTTGGAAAGGTCGTCGTCCATTATCACGATATCGGCAGCCTCGATGGCGGCGCCTGAGCCGGCAACGCCCATAGCTATGCCCGTATCCGCTCTTGTGAGGGAAGGCGCATCGTTTATACCGTCCCCGACGAAGATCGTGCTGCCTGAGCTGCCGCCCATGATATTTTCGAGCTCTCGGATCTTACCGTCCGGCAGAAGTCCCGCACGTACATCCTCTATGCCCACTGCATCTCCCACCGCTCTGCTTACCGCAAGATTGTCCCCTGTGAGCATCGCCATACGTATGATGCCGGCGGCTCTGAGCTCTGAGACGGCTCCGGCGGTCCCCTTCTTGACAGTGTCAGTGACGATTATATGCCCTATGTACTCCCGGTCCACCGCCACATGGACGTTGGTCCCGTCCCTTTCATCGGCGCAGAAGCCTGTGCCTATCTCCCCCATAAGGGAGCAGTTCCCTGCATGGACAGTCCTTCCGTTGACCCCGGCCACTATGCCCCGCCCTGCAAGGTTCTCCATATACTCCACCTCCCCCGGGCTGATATCCTTCCCGTACTCGGCCCTGATGGTCTCCGACAGAGGATGGTCGGAGTACAGCTCTGCCTTGGCGGCCATCTCCAGGACGTATCCTTCCTCTGCGCCCACAGCGTGCACGGTATCGACCGAGAATCTCCCCTCGGTCAGCGTACCGGTCTTGTCGAACACGACCGTATCCGCGCCGGACAACACCTCCAGGTAGTTCCCGCCTTTGATCATTATCCCGGACTTGGATGCGCGCCCTATCCCGCTGAAGAAGGCCATGGGAACGGAGATCACCAGGGCGCAGGGGCAGGAGACCACAAGGAACGTAAGCGCTCTGTATAGCCAGACCTCCCATTGTCCCGTGATGAGGGTGGGAACCACGGCAAGGGCTATTGCGGAAGCCACAACCGCAGGCGTGTAGTATCTGGAGAATCTTGTTATGAACTTCTCAGTGTGCGCTTTCTTGGAAGCCGCATCCTCCACCAGATCCATTACCTTTGTTGCCGTTGATTCGGAGTAAACGGCGGTCACTCTGATCCTTATCATATTGGTGAGATTCACGGAACCGCTGAGGGCCGTATCCCCGGGACCCATGTCCCGGGGAGCGGATTCTCCTGTGAGGGCCCTCATATCAAGTGACGTACCGCCTTCTATGATGGTCCCGTCCAAAGGTATGCGCTCCCCTGGCTTGATGACGATCACATCTCCGACGGATACGGTATTCGGGTCCACGGCCTCGATCGTTTCGTTCGTTTCAAGGTTAGCATAATCCTGCTGAAGGTCCATAAGGTCAGATATCGATTCTCTGGCTCTTTCCACGGCACGATTCTCGAATATCTCCCCGACAACGTAGAATATCATTACGGCGACGCCTTCGGGGTATTCCCCGATGAGAACGGCTCCCGTGCTGGCCACTGTCATGAGGAACCGCTCGTCCAGGAATCTCATTCTCGCTATGTTGGAGAATGCCCCCAAGACCACATCGTATCCCACTATCGCATATGCCGCAAGCAGAAGTGCGGTGAAAAGCTCCGGAGGAGGCCATCCCAGGTAGTGCCCCAAGGTGCCGGTCACGAACAGCGGAAGAGCAGCGGCGAGTCTCAGGATCTTCTTGCCCATATCCTACCTTCTTTTCACTGAAGCCTTAGGCTCTATCCTTCTTACTATAAGCTCGGTCTCGGCGGTTATACGCTCCATGTCCTCTTCGGGGGCCTCGATTGTGAGCTTCTTGGTCATGAACGCCATATTCGCGGATTCGCATCCGATGATCCTGCCCACGCCCTCCTCTATCTCGGCGGCACATTTTGCGCAGCAGAGCCCCTCTACTGTGAACGCCTGCCTCATATCACCCCTCCCGGATATGTTCTGTTGCCGTTCTGACAACAGTCCTCACGTGATCGTCGCTCAGAGAGTAGAATATGGATTTGCCGTCCCTGCGTGACCTCACAAGATTCCCGCTTCTCAGTACCCTCAGCTGATGGGAGATCGCCGATTGGGTCATCCCCAATGCTTCGCTGATGTCACATACGCACATCTCTCCGGTGCCCAGGGCTAAGAGTATCCTGATCCGGGTGCTGTCGCTGAAGAGCCTGAAGAAATCAGATATGGCCTGCATCTCGCCCTCGTTCTCGATTGCAGCCCTCGCCTTCTCTATGGAAAGGGGGTGGGGCGGGCAGCCTTCGTACACAGTGTGCAAGTCTTTGTTTTTCATATGAACATATGTTCAATTGTTTGATTATATTAATATCTGTCGTAATGCTGCCATGGATTTGGTTCGGGTCCGCAGCCCCGCCCTTCCGATTCGAATAAATATGAATTGATTGTGTGACTGATTGTGAAGGATCCGGCGGACGGTGGCAGCACGGTAGAGGAACTGACACCGTACTCCAAGAAGTGGTTGTACATTTGGCTGATGTTCTTTACCTTAATCCTTGCGTATTTCTTCGTTTACTTCCACAGGGTTTCCGTCAACGTCGTCGGCGGGGACATCATAAACGAGCTGGGAGGGAATGTATCATTCCTGAGCTCGATTTATTTCTGGACATATGCCGCCATGCAGATACCGGCAGGCCTTCTGGCCGACAGGTTCGGCCCGAGATGGACTTCTGCTTCGCTTCTTGCGGTGGCTGCGCTGGGCTCGGTCATCACCGCTTT
>DAXF01000068.1:5653-11028 GCA_002506255.1 Methanomassiliicoccaceae archaeon UBA367 | reverse complement strand
TATCCTTTCCTGAAACTGGAATCGATAAGGATACCTTATTGCCTTTCCTACGAAGCAGAGGTGCTCGGAGCCAAGGTCAACCTGGGGAAGAAGAACAGCACACCCATGGTCAAAGGGAGCAAGTACAGGGACAACCTGGACGCCGACCTGGAACTGATGGATGAGAAGGAGATGCTGAGGGCCGGCAGGAACCCGGTCATCATAGAGGCATCCAAGATCATCATGAAGGATAAGGCCAGCAAGGATCTCCCGACCGTGCTCGGAGTGACCGGCCCCTTCACGATAGCGGGTCACCTCGTGGGAACGGAGAACCTCATCCTATGGACCATAACAGAAGAGGATATGGCTCACAGATACTCCAACTTCGTGTCCGAATACGTCGGCATGTGGCTGGAGTATGTGGATAGGAACATGGGGTTCGACACGATCCAAATGTCCGAGCCTTCCGCATCGTGGGACATGCTGTCCCCGGAACTCTTCGATGCATTCGCCCTGCCTAATCTGAAGAAGGTCTACAAGCGCATGGACAGCACCATGTCCATATTGCATATCTGCGGAAACATGCTGCCGATGCTTGACAACATGATCAGCACAGGATGCACAGGATGCAGCATAGAGGAGAAGACCGATCCGTACGAAGCAGTGAAAAAGGCGAACAAGAGGGCTGCCCTGATCGGTAACGTGGGTGTCGTCAAACCGCTGCTTCAGGGCACCCCGGAGGACGTCAGAGTGATGACGGAGAAGAGCATCGACGCAGGATTCAACGTCATATCCGCCGGATGCGGACTTTCTGCTCTGATCAAGAAGGAGAATCTCCGGATGATGGCAGATACTACTGTTAACTACAGAAAGAATAGATGAAACCTTAATAGGGTCCCGCTCGTTGCGGGGCCCGAACCCTTTCATTTCTGCTTCATGATATCCAGACTGTTCACGGCGTGGCGTACCACCAGCCTCCGCTCTGCATCCCTCAAAGACACGCTGAGAGTGGACTTGGAGCAGTTGGCCATTTTAGCAAGATCCTCTAAGGATATCTTCCGCGGTACGTCATAGTATCCCATATTATACGCCAGATGAACGTGTTCCTCCTGCTTACGGGTAAGGGCCGACTCCGCCTCCACATTATAAGAGGATATCTTCTCCACACCATAGCCCTCTGTCCTCATCCGATTAAGGAGCTTGTTCATCACCACCTTGTTGGGCGCGAGGACCCTCCAATCAATGATATTATCGTCCTGAGGTATCGCAGACAGTAGAAAGCACCCCGATTCAGAAAGAATGGTGGCGAGATCGCAATTATTGTTCAGGACCATGACCATGCTCTGGAACTTCGATATCTTCACGGCAGTGGCCTCTCCGTGCTCATTCTTGTAGCTGTTCACCTCATCGGCGATATCGGGGTGGGTCCCGTCCATATCCACCAACCTGATCAAGGAATACCCCATGGAATTGACCAGCGGAGCGCATTGGGTTATCTCCACCTTCAGTCCCTTTTCCTTCTCCACATCTATCGGCAGAACCTTGTGGCAAGGGTGTCCGTCCGGGCGCTCTCCGTGCACCCTTCTGTCTATTCTGAGGATAACGTGATGCATGTTCTACCGGACGAACATGTTCGTGATTCCTCATAAATATACTCATATTGATTCAAATCCGAGGTCTGATTCCGAAGTCTTTGCCCGATGGAGGAATCCAATGACAATAGATCCTGAAAAGAAAAAGAAAATGCTGTCCTACAGGTGGGCCATCTTCGGCATAATGGCCGTGGCCTACTTCTTCGTGTATTTCCATAGGACATCAACTGCAGTGCTCGCACCCGATATACAATCGGCTTTCGGTGTAGGCGCTGCAGGAGTGGCACTGTTGGGCTCGATGTATTTCTACGCATACACTGTGATGCAGCTGCCCAGCGGGATACTTACAGACAAGTGGGGCCCCAGGAGGACAGTTACGATATTCGTCGTATTGGCCGCCATGGGGTCACTGATAATGGGAATGGCGCCCAGTTTCGAAGTGGCGCTTGTTGGGAGAGTTCTCATAGGTATCGGCGTGGCCGTGATCTACATACCCATAATGAAGGTCCTCGCCATATGGTTCAGGAAATACGAGTTCGCATCACTCAGCGGCACATTGCTGCTGGTGGGGAACGTCGGAGCCCTGGCGGCAACGACACCTCTCGTACTGATGACCGAGGCCCTCGGGATGAAGGGGGTCTTCACTGCCCTCGGAGTAATAACCCTGATAATAGCGGCCATGTGCTGGATCATCGTAAGGGACCATCCGAAGGATGTGGGACTGCCTGCCATAGAGGAGATCGTCTCCGAGGAGACGGGGGAGCCCATCAAGGAATCCACATCCGCAAAGATGCCCATGACGGAGGCCCTGAAGGTCACCTTCGGCAGCGGCAGGAAGTTCTGGCCCCTCGCCATATGGTTCTTCTTCATGTATGGGTCGATAATGGTGTACCAGGGGCTTCAAGCTGGGCCGTTCTATAGTGCCATCTACGGATGGAGCAAGACAGACTACAGCATCCTCCTGATGGCTGTGGCCATAGGGATGATATTCGGATGCCCCCTCGCAGGGATAATATCCGATAAGATACTGAAGTCGAGAAAGAGAGTTCTCATTGTCGGGACCCTCGCTTATACTGCGATATGGGCGGTCATATGGCTCACCGCAGGCAGCCTCGGCAGCTATGCAGCGCAGTTCGCCATAAACTTCTCGTTCGGGTTCTTCGGAGGATTCTTCGTCGTATCCTATGCGCAGATCAAGGAACTGTTCCCGATCTACATCGCAGGCACGAGCACGGCTGCTCTCAATCTGTTCCCCTTCGCCGGAGGAGCGATCCTGCAGCTTCTGTCCGGATATATGGTCGTGGATAAGACCCTCGCACAGTTCCAGAACCTCTGGCTGCTGATGTTCATCATGATGGTCATAGCGAGCGTGGCCGCACTGATGAGCCTGGAGGCGAAGGATATCGAGAGGAGGGAAGCGAAAAAAGGATGATATCGTAAAGCCCGAGAAACCTTTTTAGAAACCTTTTAGGCCGGTCACAGAGGCAGTGTCTCCCTCCGTGACCGGCAGATTCTTCACATTCAGTGCTTAGCTTTGGCGAACATCTTCATGTCCGCACCGGGTAGCAGAGTGGCATCTATGCCCACCTTCCAGGTAGTACCGTCAGAGGACGGGTCCAGGGATGAGCCTGCGGCGCCCTCTATCCTGACCATCCTGTTTGCCTGGAATCTCGTGGCGACAGCCCATTCCACTTCCCTGTCATCGAATATATTGATATCCTCATCAACGACTATGACCTGTTTCATGGACGGGTGGCCGGAGAATGCCGCCATTATGGCGTTCACGGCATCCCCCTCTTTATTCTTGGTTATGGATACCACTCCGTTCAGCCAGCAGCATCCGCCTTCCGTGAGGCGTACGCAATGGGTCTTTGGAACGACCTGCTTAACCGCCCTGTATATCATCGGCTCCCTCGGAAGGCCCATGAACAGGAAGTGCTCGTTGCCCCCCGGGATCAGAAGGGTCATGAGCGGGTCCTTGCAAGTCCATATCTTGTCAATCGCTATGACAGGCTGGCTTCTGACCGAGTCGTAGGTTCCGGTTATGTCTACGAAGGGGCCTTCTTCAGCCATATCAGAGGTTATTCTGCCCTCGAGCACATAATCTGCATCTGCAGGCACCAGAAGGCCGTTGTCCGTCCTCCCTACTCTAAGGGGCTTACCAGTCGACATCATGCACATAGCGGAGGCGATCTCCAGCTCATCCGTCTCATAGGCAGTGGATGTGGCAGCGGCCAGCATAACCTCGGGAGGAAGACCTATGCATATCGCTATCTTCAGGTCCTCGCCCTTCGCCTTTGCATCCTTGTGCATGGTGAACAGATGCCTCGGTACCAGCCTAACGGCGATCCTCTTTCCGTCGATGATCATCATCCTGTGGAAGGAGACGTTCTTCTTGCCGCCGTATTCCGCGATTATGACTCCTGAGGCGACATATCTCCCGCCGTCCTCGGGATAGTACTTGCATATCGGCAGCTCCGTCAGATCCCTTTTGTCCGATACCTGCCTGAACTCCGGGTTCTTGACCTCCTCGGTCGCGGCCGGGCAGTCCAGGGCCTTGGACAATACATCCGTTATCTCGTCCGGGGCTATGCCCATGGCTTCGGCTATCTTCTCTCGGGTGGAGAACAAATTACCCACAGCCTCCCCTCTGTTGAGGGACTTGAAAACAACTGTCCTGGACTGGTCCTCCATCAGGATGCCTGTGGTCCTCTGGGTGTCCGGGTCTATGTGCTCTTTGACAATGAAAGCGGAATCGGGAACGTAGCGCCTTACCGACATGATTGCTCATGCACCCGCGCATATTTCAAATGTAACCCGGCACTAAGCGGCTGAATTGATATAGAACGATTCGATTCCTATGGTCATGCCCGACGAGATGATGGACGCCGTGATCAGGAAATACTCTCTGCAGAATGCAGTATTCTACAAAGGGAAGGCGAACCCGAAATCCGTGACCGGTAAGATCCTGGGCGAATGCCCAGAGTACAGACAGAGGTCCAAGGAGCTCACTGAGGCCGCAGAGAGGATCGTGGCGGAGGTCAATGCCATGAGCCCCGAGGCTCAGGCAAAGGAGCTTGACAACATTGATCCCAACATGCTCGTCAGAGAGAAGAAGGAGAAGGTCCACGGGCTGCCGGATCTTGAAAATGTAGAGGGAAAGGTCATCATGAGGATCGCCCCCGGACCCTCCGGGCCCCTGCACATAGGGCACACCCGCGTCGGGATATTGAACGACGAGTACGTCAAAAGATACGGCGGGAAGCTGATATGCAGATTCGAGGATACGAACCCGGATAAGATCGAGCCTGACGCCTACGATATGATAAGAGAGGACCTGGAATGGCTAGGGGTGAATATCGATGAGTACGTCGTACAGTCCGAGAGGTTCCAGCATTATTACGACATAACGAAGAAGCTGATCGAGATGGGGCACGGATACATGTGCACCTGCGACGCAGACGAATGGCGCAGGATGAAGGAGGAGATGAGCGCCTGCCCATGCCGTGATCTTCCGGTGAAGGACAACCTGGAGAGATTCGAGAGGTTCCTCGCCGGAGGATATGCCGATGGGGAGGCCGTCGCGGTCATCAAGACCGCAATAGACCATCCGAACCCAGCGATAAGGGATTTCGTAGCCTTAAGATTGGTTAGACACCCTCACCCGAGGACCGGGACGAAGTACATCGCATATCCGATGATGAACCTGTCCGTGGCCATAGACGATCATATGATGGGGATGACCCACGTGATCAGGGGCAAGGACCACCTCAACAACACCCTCAGGCAGGAGTACATATACGA
>DAXF01000068.1:4630-5388 GCA_002506255.1 Methanomassiliicoccaceae archaeon UBA367 | reverse complement strand
AGCATAAGGGACGGGGAGTACACAGGATGGGATGATGTCAGGACCGGCACGGTCAGAGCCCTCAAGAGACGCGGGATAAGGCCTGAGGCCATCCGCAGGTACTGGGTCGAGAACGGGATCAAGCCCATAGACATACAGTTCTCATGGGACAACCTGTTCGCCATGAACAGGGACCTGATCGACGGCATCGCCGACAGGTATTTCTTCGTTGCGGATCCGGTAAGATATGATATCGAAGGAGGCGGGGATCTGAAGGGCAGGGCACCGCTGCATCCCGATCATCCTGAGAGGGGATGGAGGGAGTATCACGTCGGAGGATACAAAACAGTCTATCTTTCAGAGACGGATTCCCTTATGTTCTCCCAGGCCGGAAAGGTCAGGCTGAAGGACCTGTGCAACATATCCTACGGAACTCCCGCGATGTACGACGGCAACGATGTATCGATATTGAAGGAAGGCGTCAGAGCGATTCAGTGGGTCTGCGGAGAATCGATCCCTGCAGAGGTGCTGATGCCCGACGGGACGTCGGTCAAAGGACTTGTGGAGAAGGCCATTCTGAATGGCAAAGGAGATATGGTCCAATTCGAAAGATTCGGATTCGTCCGTGTGGAGAGCAGGGGCCCAGAGGGTGTCATCTGCATATTCGCTCACCGTTGATCTCATAAAAGCATATTGAACAGTGTGCCCACTGCGACGGCCAAGGCAACGGATGCCGCGGATACGACCAGTGTCTCCTTCCAACCGATCTCACGCCACAT
>DAXF01000068.1:2910-4370 GCA_002506255.1 Methanomassiliicoccaceae archaeon UBA367 | reverse complement strand
GGGGTCATGAACTCTGTGATCGGCATTCCCGCAGCAAGAATCAGAAGCATCCCGTAGGCCATCTCCTTTCTAAGAATACCAACCAGGAAAGCTATTACCGTCACGGCCGGGAGACCGAGCATAGTGACTGTAACGAAGGAGAACGGCTCGACTATCGGGTCGAGCAGATTGTATGCCAGGAGCGTCTCCATTATTATGCTGCCTATCAGCAGCAGAGGCACCGCTATGACGAAGAAGTCCTTTATCCTGCTCCACGCCTTGCGCAGAACGTTCTGAAGATTCGGAGAGGTCATCTCGGGAAGCTCCATCGAAAGATTGGACGGCTCGTGAGGCAAAAACTTGTTAAGAAGCGCGGCAACGATAAGTGCCAGGAAGAAGAGAACACCCAATATCATGAATGCGTAAACAGCGCCTGCGAACACTCCTGTCACACCCATTATTATCGCCATCTGTGCAGAGCACGGTATTGCCATGGCGATAAGAGTGCAGACTATGACCCTTTCCCTCTTGGATAGGAGGGACCTCGTAGCCATTATAGCTGGCACATTACATCCTAAGCCCACGACCATCGGTATGAACGCATTCCCGTGCATCCCGAATCTGTGTGTTACCCTGTCTAGAAGCACAACGACCCTGGGAAGGTACCCGGTATCTTCCAGGACGCCGAGGATTATGTAGAATACCAATATGTATGGTATGACCAAACCGAGGACCGCCCTCAGGCTATTGTCCAGGCCGGTCATTATTATCTCTCCCGCTTGACCTCCCGTATTCCTGCCGAATTCCGGCAGCGCAGCCCCTATGTATGTGTCATAGAAATCGGAGACCAGACCATCAAGGAATGAACCGCCGAAGATCATTATCATGAATATCAGCCCGAAGACTCCGATGAGTATCGGTATCCCCGTGGACGGGTTGACGGTGATCTCTGATATCCTCTCCGCAGCGGAGAGCTTCCTTTCCACAGCCCTCACGGAACCCATCACTATCACGCGGGCATCGCCGTACCGGTCCCGGGCCATATGCACACTGAGGGGCTCGCCGTGCTCCTCCTCGAACTCACGGCGCATCCTTGAAACGATGATTTCCGTGGAATCTGGGATACTCTCATAGAACTGCCCTATGCCCTCAAGGAGCTTGACGGCCCTTCCGCGGGCACCGGGCCCTTCCGGGACATATCCCTGCAGAATAGCCAGATACTCAACTATGTGTCGATCGTACCTTACTCTGTAATCGGATATCTTAGCTGAACCCGAGGTTATGGCCTCCATCAGCCCCTCTATGCCCTCACCGCTCTTGGCGGACACCGGTATCACCGGTACGGATAGCATCTTCTCCAACACTGCAGTATCGATCTCGAATCTCTTCTTCGCTACGTCGAACTTGTTAAGAGCCACTATGGTCGGAACACCCAGCTCCAGCACCTCAAGGCAAAGAACGAGGCTGGGCTCCAGATTGGA
>DAXF01000068.1:446-2724 GCA_002506255.1 Methanomassiliicoccaceae archaeon UBA367 | reverse complement strand
TCGTTCTCTTCCGATGCGAGCATGTCCACGACTATGGTCTCATCCTTGGATTCCCCGGACAGGCTGTATGTTCCGGGCACATCCTTGATGTTCAGGGTCCTTTCGCCCCTCCGGACCACGGATTCCTCGAATTGCACGGTGGTCCCGGGATAGTTGGATGATATAACGCCGACTCCCGTTAGCCTGCTAAAAAGAGATGACTTGCCGACATTGGGCTGCCCCACGAGAGATAGGGTCAATGGACTTCTTCCCACAGCCCCATTCCCGATCAGCCCTTCCTGATTCAAATCAGATCAGCCTTCCTCAACAAAGACCAGAGAGGCCAGGTCCATATCCAAAGCTATGGACGAACCGCCTATGCTGGCTATTATGGGGCCTTTCGAGGACAGACGGTTGTCCAGCTTTACCCTCCTCCCAGGGACGAAACCTATGGACAGCAGCCTCCTGATCTTCCCCGAATCATCGCATTTGAGATGAGAGATCACGCCTTCATCCCCAGGTTCCATCCTGTTCAACGACCTTGTCTGGGTCTTTGGATTTTCCTGGCCTCCGAGATCGGTCTGAACATTGATTATACGGCTTAGCTTCTCCGCAGAACCGTCGGAAAGGACGTGCTCCATCTTGCACGCCTCCTCATGAGCCTCGATGTCACTGACATCAAGAACGTCTGTAAGGAAGCGCTCCATTATCTTGTGCTTCCTCTTTATGCCGCGGGCATATTCGGCTCCTTCATCGGACAGTGAGACACCTTTGTACTTGCGGTAGTTGACCAGCCCCTGCTCGGCAAGTATCTTGAGCATCTCGCTGACGCTGGCAGGTGATACTCCCATGAACTTGGACAGAACGGAAGTCTTGACCACGCCGCCCTTCTCGGACAGGCGAAGTATGTTTATCAGATAATCCTCCTGGTTGCCCGTGATCATCAATTTAGGAACCCCTACAGACTATATTAAATAATCATCTGTCCGCCGGCCGATCAGCTGTCCTCTTTGGTGTCAGGAGAGGTTTTGCGCTCCTCTTCCTTCTTGTTAACCTTGGCATCGATCTCTTCGCGCTCCCTTATGCCGGCGGCCTTCCTGTCCTCGATGGCCTTATTGTACCCCTCTATCCTGACCAAGCTCTCCTCCAACGCCTTGAAGGATTCCATCGATGCGGGGTCAGGCACGAATCTTCCGCTCGCATAGGCGTTCCAGTAGAATTCGCCTATGTCCACGGTCATTTCGTCTATGTTACGCTCCTCTGCCTTGATCTTCGCCTTGAGTGCCTCTACGTCGGAGGCTTCCCCTGCCTTGCTTCCGACTTTGCTTAACTTCCCATCCACTTTGTCAAAGAAACCCATAGGATTACCTCTTCAAGTACATGGAGGCGGCTTTATAAAGATTTAAAGGGCCGGCGCGAGCCGCCGGCCCTGATGGGATCATGGAACGAGTTTGCGGTACCCGTAGGCAGGCTCATTGTCATTGAAACAATACTTCACGGACTTGAAGCCCTTCCTGAAGTCCCTGACATCCGCCTTGACCTTCTTGGTGTCCTCGCCTTTGCAGATACGCTCTATGAATGATGCGACCTCTTTCATGTCGCTCTCCTTCATACCTATGCGTGTCATCTCCTGGGATCCGAACCTGAGCCCGGAGGGCCTTACGGCGCTCTCATCCCACGGGAGCATGTTCTTGTTGCATATCATATTGGCATCCTCCATCCTCTGGGCCACATCCTTGCCGCCTCCGAACTCGGAAACGTCCACGGCTATCGCGTGGGACCTGGTGAATCCGAGGTCGGGACAGAGCACGGGTATCCCCAGCTCATAGAGCGCCTGACCGAGAGCCCTTGAGTTCTTGCATGCCTGAGCTGCGTACTCCTTCGCGAACACTTTCATCTCGGCCATGGTTATCGCCAAGGCGGCCATCGCATGCAAGTGGTGGCTGGAGGTGACACCGGGGAAGACAGCTTTCCTGAGGGCCTTCTCCTGGTCATCGGTAAGGTTGTTCCCAAGAAGCATCCCGTGGTTGGGGCCGGGGAAGGTCTTGTGTGTGCTGGAGGACATTATGTTGACCCCTTCTCTGAGCGGGTCCTGGAACTGCCCTCCCGCTATGAGACCCAGAACGTGAGCGGCATCGTACCATACGAGGCAACCGATCTCATCGAAGGTCTCCTGCAGCTCCCTGAGGGGCGGCGGGAACAGGAACACGGAGAGCCCGAACTGAGCTACCTTGGGTTTCACGTCCCTCAGCAGTTTTATCGTGCCGTCAACGTCAAGGTTCATGCTCTCCACATTGAA
>DAXF01000068.1:0-268 GCA_002506255.1 Methanomassiliicoccaceae archaeon UBA367 | reverse complement strand
ACGGATAATTGACGGAGTGCACTCCCCTCTGACCGAAAGCTCCGAACTTCTGTGTGGAGATGTGGGCGCCCTGTGCAAGAGCGCATGTCGTTATCGTGTCACCAGGCTCTGCGAAGGCGAAGAGGACGGCCATGTTGGCTACCGTTCCCGATATGGGGCGAACGTCAACGAACTGCGCCTTGAAGAGCTCCTCGGCCAGCTCCATGGCCTTGAGCTCGACCTTGTCCACGTAGACGTTGCCCTGATAATAGCGCTTCCCGGGCATGCC
>DAXF01000019.1 GCA_002506255.1 Methanomassiliicoccaceae archaeon UBA367 | reverse complement strand
GTGTCATCCTATTTAATAATGTGCGCCAATACCGGGCGGCTTTCGGTGATTCTTCCCTCCGGAGCCCTCTCCGCCCCGCTGCAGCAAGCGGTTTAATAGCGAGGCACCCTATTTACTTTGACTTACCCTAGGGGGTGCGCGCATGAAGAGAACGATAAAAAGCAATGTGAGCTGGATCGGATACATAGATTGGGAGTTGCAGACGTTCCACGGAGACGATTTCTCCATAATGAACGGATCGAGCCAGAATGCGTACCTCGTAGAGGAGGAGAAGACCGTGCTCATAGATACGGTCTGGACACCTCACGGGAAAGAGTTCATAGACAACCTGCGGGAAGAGGTCGGTCTCGAGAATATAGATATCATAATAATGAACCACGGAGAGGCGGACCACTCGGGGGCCCTCCCTGACCTGATGAGGGAGATCCCTGATACGCCGATCTACTGCACGGCTAACGCCGTTAAGAGCTTGGAAGGGCAGTACGGCAAGAACGGATGGGACCTGAGGGCCGTCAAGACCGGGGACTCGGTGGATATAGGCAACGGCAAGAAGCTGATGTTCGTGGAGATGAAGATGCTCCATTGGCCGGATAGCATGGCCACTTATCTGACCGGGGACAACATCCTGTTCTCCAACGATGCCTTCGGACAGCACTTCGCCGTCGGCGGGCTGTTCAACGACACAGCGGACCCGTGCCTGCTGGAGAAGGAGGCGATGAAGTACTACGCCAACATACTCAACCCCTTCTCGTCCTTCGTAACGAAGAAGCTGGAGGAGATAGGGTCACTGGATCTGCCCATCGACATCATCGCCCCCAGCCACGGAGTGATCTGGAGAGAGGACCCCCTCAGCATCGTCGGGAAATACGCTGAGTGGGCTGACGACTACCAGGAGGACCAGCTCACCATAGTCTACGACACCATGTGGGAGGGCACCGCCGCCATCGCTCACGGGATAGCGGAGGCGGCCGCCAAGGTCAGCCCCGGTACGGCCGTCAAGGTGTTCAACTGCTCCAAGGCGGACAAGAATGAGATAATGACCGAGATCTTCAAATCAAGAGCCGTTGCGGTGGGGTCCCCTACTGTCGGTAACGACATACTTACCAGCGTCAGCAGCACCATTCATTTCATGAAATCCCTGAAATTCAAGAACAAGCGGGCCGCAGCGTTCGGATGCTACGGGTGGAGCGGGGAAAGCGTAAAGATCCTGAAGGAGAGACTGGCTGATGCAGGCTTCCAGGTAGCGGATGAGAGCATTCGCTCCATGTGGAAACCGAACGGCGAGGAACTGGCCTCGGCGGTGCCTTTGGCAAAGGCCTTGCTCGGATAGGGGACTTCGGCGAGGTTCATATAAACGAATATCGCATTGGCCCTGACATGGCAGATCACATGGAGCTCAGAGTGGCTCCGATGACTAAAAGGTCGGAAGCGGGACTCGGAAGAGCCAGAATAGACCCTGCGACCATGTTCAAGATGGGCTTGGAACTGGGCGATTCGATAGAGGTCGTAGGTAAAGGGTCTGCCGCTCTCAAGGTTTTCAAAGGGTCCCCCGAGGACGCAGGGCTCATCAGGATCGACGGCCAGACTCGCACCAACGCGGGTGTCGGGGTCGACGACAACGTTAGGATCATTGTGCACAAAGACCCCGCAACGGCCGAGAGGATAACCCTGGCACCCAATATACCGGAGGACAAGAGGATCTCCTTCGGCGAGGGTGTGAAGGACATTTTCATGAAGAGCCTTCTGCACAGGCCCCTTATCGCCGGAAACGACATAGTGGTTCCGAATGTCGCCCTCATGGGGTGCCTCGCCCCGTTCACGGTGGTCAGCACCTCCCCCAAAGGGCTGGTGGTCGTGGACGTTGGCACGGACATCGTGATAAAGGAGGCTGCGCAGACCGAGAAGGTCCGGATGATCGGGAAGATAAACTACGAGGACATCGGCGGACTCGACGAAGAGCTGAAAAGGATCCGCGAGATGATCGAGCTTCCCCTGAAGCACCCCGAGCTGTTCAGAAGACTTGGGATCTCCGCACCGAAGGGCGTCCTGCTCTACGGGCCGCCGGGAACAGGGAAGACCCTCATCGCCAAAGCTGTCGCCAACGAGTCAGGTGCATCGTTCTATCCCATTCAGGGCCCCGAGATAATCGGAAGGTACTACGGGCAGAGCGAGGAGCGCCTCAGGAATGTTTTCAAGGAAGCTCACGACAATGCGCCCAGCATCATCTTCCTGGATGAGATTGACAGCATCGCCCCAAACAGAGAGAACGTGTCAGGCGAAGTGGAGAGAAGGGTGGTGGCTCAGCTGCTGACCCTGATGGATGGTCTGGGCGGAAGAGGGGACGTGATCGTTCTGGGAGCTACGAACAGGGAGGACTCCATAGACCCCGCGTTGCGCAGGCCCGGAAGATTCGACCGTGAGATAGAGATCGGGATCCCGGGCCTGGACGGCAGGACCGAGATACTGAGCGTCCATCTCAGGGGGATGCCTTTGGCCGAGGATGTGGACATAGAGGCCCTGGCCGGAATGACCCAGGGATTCGTCGGAGCCGACATAGCCTCCCTCGCCCGGGAGGCGGCGATGAAATGCCTCAGCAGGAACCTCACTGAATTCGATCTGGACAAACCGATACCCGATTCCGTGCTGGATAAGATGAAGGTCACCATGAAGGATTTCACGGACGCCCTGGCAGATGTCGAGCCCAGCGGGATGAGGGAGGTCCTTGTGGACATACCCAAGATAAGATGGTCGGACGTCGGGGGACTGGAGAACGTCAAACGGGAGATACGTGAGGTGTTCATCCCGACCGAGACGAAGAAGAGCTTCGAGCGCCTTGGCATAAAGCCCCCCAGAGGGGTCCTGCTCTACGGACCGCCTGGAACAGGGAAGACCCTCATCGCCAAAGCGGTAGCCAATGAGTCGGGGGCCAATTTCATATCGATAAGCGGGCCGGAGATAGCCAGCAAATGGATGGGAGAGTCCGAGAAAGCAATAAGGCAGATCTTCAAGAGGGCAAAGCAGATGGCCCCGTGCATAATATTCTTCGACGAGATAGACAGCATAGCACCCCAAAGGGGCTCGGGCGACGGCTCCTCATGGGAGAGGGTCGTCAACCAGCTGCTCCTGGCAATGGACGGCGTGGAGGAACTCCCCAATGTGACCGTCATGGGGGCAACCAACCGTCCGGACATGATGGATCCGGCGTTGCTGCGCCCCGGCCGCTTCGACAAGATGATAATGATCGGCCTTCCCAGCTTGGAGGAGAGGCTCAGGATACTCGAGATCCACACGAGGGACATGCCCCTGATGAACATCGACCTTCTGACCCTGGCAGAGAAGACCGACGGCTACGTCGGGGCGGACCTCGCCGGGCTGTGCCGTGAAGCGGGCATGATAGCCTTCAGGGAGAACGAGAGCGCTAAGTACATAGACAGCCGTCATTTCACGGCCGCTCTGAAGGTGGTGAGACCGTCCGTGGATGCCAAGGCCATGGAGAGATACGCTGCTATCGGAACAGAGATGAGAAAGCGCAGAACGGGATACGAGACCTTCTACAGGTGATCGAATGGGCGAAAAAATGTTCTCTGAGGAATTCGTCGGCATGACCGCCATGACTGTGGGCGGCTACCTTCTCGGGATGGTGGACGACGTGGTATTCGATACCGAAACGGGGGAGCTGAAGTACCTTCTGATAAAATTGCGCGGGACACCCAAGAAGGGGCAGAAGATGGATGCCGGTGGCAGAGCCATAGTCGCCTTCGACGGACTGAGGGTCAGCGGGAAGAACGTCACTATCCTCTGAGGGGCTTCACCATGTACGGCCTATCCAAAGTGTACCCTAATGATTCGTAGTACCCTCTGACCCCCACTCCGCTGGTAACCCTCATGCTTCTTGCGCCGTTCTCCGCAGCGATCCTTTCCGCCTCGGCCATGAGCTCCCGTCCGAAGCCCCTGTGCTGCCATTCTCCCGTGTGCCCAAGCTCTGCCATCCTGCCGAAAACCTTAAGCTCCCTGACCGTGGCAATGCCGTTCCCGTCATTGCGGAGGCGGACGTATCCGACCAAGCGATCCCCGCTCTCCAGGGATATGAAATCCTCCGTACGGCCTGATGCCTCATAGGAGATCCTGTTCAAAGACGGTTCTCCGTCCCATTGCTCAAGGCCCACCTCCCGGCATCTTATGCATCTGCATTTCCGTCCTGTGGCCGCCATCTCCCGCTGGACCAGCTGCCTGATGTTGCTGTCCCTTATTCCCGCGGCGATCTCCGGTGCGGGAATGTCCCTCTGTATGCGCTGTATCCTCACGTATTCCGGGACCTCGGCCTTCATGCCGGCGATAAGAGCGACAGCTGTTTCGGTATCATACGGCAGATATGCGCCTTCGGCCCACATATCGTGAAGCCCTGTTCCCGGGATCACCAGTGTCGTATAGATCTTGAGCATGTCAGGCCTGAAATCCGGATCAGAGAACATCACCCTGAACGACTCTCTGTCCTTCTCCGGGGAAGAGCCGGGAAGACCGGGCATCACGTGGTAACAGACCTTCAGTCCTCTCTCCCGGCAGCGGGCGGTGCATTCCCTGATCTCCCGCACACCGTGACCGCGATTCACTGACGCAAGAATCTCATCATCCAGGATCTGAACGCCTAGCTCCACCCGGGTGGCACCCAGGAGCATTGCCCGTTCTATCTGCACATCATCGAACACGTCGGGACGGGTCTCCACCGTCAGCCCCACGCATCTGTGCTCAGCATCCCGGTTCCTGCTCTGAGCCTCCTCTAACGTCTCCGAATCAATGCCGTTCATGGCATCCAGGCATCTTCTGACGAACCATTCCTGATACTCCGCATCCCTGGATGTGAAGGTGCCGCCCATTATTATCAGGTCTATCTTGTCCGTCTTGTGGCCTATGGCTTCCAGTTGCTGTATGCGGTCGGAGACCTGCCTGTATGGGTCGAAATCGTTCCTCGCCGCCCTCCTGGCGGCCGGCTCCTTCCCCGTATAGGACTGGGGGGAATCGTTCTCCACCCCTCCGGGGCAATATACGCACTTGCCATGAGGGCACGGATGCGGTGAGGTCATCACAGCGACGACGGCGACACCGCTGGCCGTGCGCATCGGCTTCTTGATGAGCAGCCTGACCGCCTGGTCCCTGCGATCCTCCGGTATGAGTGCCAATATCTCTGAGTTTGAGGGCATCCTTTCCGCCCTTATCTCCCCGCAGAGCCTGATCTTCTCCGCCTGAATGGCATCCTTGTCCGCAAGCGTCCCGTTGAGGATGCCCTCGGCGATCTTCCTGCAGATCCTATCCATAATATACGTCCGCCCTGCGGCCGATGGCGTCCTTGTCCTCTTCCTCCGGAGCCTGATCCGTCAGATCGAGATATGATATATTGGCCATTATCATGAAACGGGCCACGCCGTCTCTGGTCCTCAGCACCAGAGCGTTCTCGCTCCCCATCATGGTGTAGCCGAGGAACTCCCCCTCGGTCTCCGCCTTGTCCATGGTCCTGACCATGCACTTCGACCCCTTCCTTATCTCTGGGACGTCGGTCATTGCTTCCTCGCCTCCGAAGCCAGCTTCTGGAAGTGGGACACCGTTCTCCGATAGTTCTCCATGGCCATGTTGACGTTCGCCTCGGTGAAGCTCCAGGCCTTGGATAAGTCCCCGTACCTTATGCGATAGCCCTTTCTTATCTGCCCGTCGAATTCAACGTTCAGGCTCTCCAGGAGATCCATCGATTTCAGCTTGTTTATGTGCCTGTATATGGTCGGCTTCGTTGTATCCAGAAGAGCCGCCAACTCTTCCACTGCCCAGGCCCTGCTGGGATTGCGCATGAAGAAATCCATGAAGAGACGGTAGGGCACGCTGTCCCTGAGCCCGGTGGCCGATGTCTTTGGATCATAGCCCTTCGGTATATACCCTATATTTATCAGGAACGTCTCCGCCACTATGTCTATATTCTGTTCCGCCCCCAAGGGCACGTTACTAACGATCTGCAGTTCGAACATGAAGAGACACTCTGTACCTATCTAGTTAAGCAGGTATTTTAAATATTCTGCAATAGGGCTTAACTAATTCTGCGGATCATCTGCATCAGATGGAGCCTTTCACCCTTTCGACCGCTCGCATTAGGCTGGTCTGGGGTATCACCGGGGAGACGGGTATGCTGAGTATCCTCTCCACTGTCGGCGTGACTATGGGCGCACAGACAACCGCCAGCGCTCCGTCCCTTTCGGCCTTCACCGCCGCCACTATGGCATCCTCCACCGTCGAGACCGGGTACTCCCGGAGGAATATCTCCCTGCCGTCCAGGATCGTGGACTTGGGCAGGGTCTGCATCACCTGGTGAGACGCGATGATCGCTATGAAGTCCTCAGATGCGGGATCGGAGAGAGCCTTCACCGCCTTGATTATATTCCTCACCGTGCGCAGATTCGGCTCCCTTTTGTCCTCCAGTATCTTGTACATTGTGCTCTGGGATATCCCGGACAGCCTGGAGAACTCGTTTATCGTGATCTTCAGCTCCTCGTCCAGAACAGCCTTCAGGGCCTTCTGGAATCCGCCCTCCTCTTTCAGCATGCCGCTCACAAGGTCACTGACCGACATTGGCCCTCACCCATTCCGCTGCCGAGGTCCCGGCCACGGCTCCCTGGCCCACCGCCTTTGCCATCTGCCAGGGCTTCCCAGTAACATCACCGCAGGCATATACGCCTTCGATCCCGGTGAGGCAGAAGGCGTCCACCTTTATCGTATCGTCCATTTCGGGCATTACATCCATATCCATGGCCAGATCCGCAGAGGACCTGGCCCCCAGCTCTATGAATACGCCGTCCAGGTCCAGAACGGTACCGTCATCAAGCTCAAGAGCGGTCACTTTATCCTCGCCCTTTATGGCCTTCGCAGCTGCCCTGATGAGCTCCGCACCGGCTGCCACTGATTTCCTGACCATGTTCTCGGAGGCAACAACCTCCTTCGCCACCCAATAGACCTTTGATGCGTAGGCTGTCATAAGCTCTGCGGACGCTGCCGCTTCCGTTTCCCCGCCTATTATCGCCACGGTCTTGCCTTTGTAGAAGTTGCCGTCGCAGGCGGCGCAGTAGCTGACCCCTCTCCCGAAGAATTCCTTTTCTCCGGGAACGCCCAGCTTGACTCTCGCAATACCTGTGGCTAGGATCACGGCCTTGGCTCTTATGACAGTATCCGTCTCCGTCACAATCTCGAATCCGCCGTCATTCCTAACTGCGGAGGTCACATTCTCTTTGAGGATCCTGCAGCCGAAGCCCTCGGCCTGCCCGATGCCGATCCTCAGTATCTCGGAACCGTCCGCCTTGCCCGGAATCCCCAGATAGTTCTCTATGTGAGCACCGGCAAGGGCACTGTTCTCAGGCTTGCCGACCAGAACAACTGAGACCTTCTTCCTGACCGCGTGTATGGCGGCCTGAAGGCCTGCCGGTCCGGCACCGATGATCAGAACATCGGCATCGATCATGCTATCACAGTTCCAGCACTTTATCCTTGATGCTCTCTGCGGTAAGGGTTGGGCTAAGGCCAACTATCTGGCCTTCCAGCTTACCGTCCTTGAACACCAGGATCGTGGGTATGGAGGAGATGTTGTATTTCCTGGATACCTTTTGGTTCTCGTCCACGTTTAGCTTTCCCACGGATATCTCGCCAGCGGATATCTCTGCCAGCTTCTCGATTATGGGCGCCAGCCTTCTGCAGGGACCGCACCACGGGGCCCAGCAGTCGACGACTGCGTATTTCGCTCCGACAAAACCTTCGAAGGATGCGTCAGTGACCTCTATTACGCTCATTTCGTCACCCCTGCCTTGCTGCACGGGATGAGCCCGCGGCTTGCCATCAGATCCAGGATGCTGTTCTTGGGCATCATGCCTATCAGAGGGGCAGATGCCTCGCCGCCCTTGAAGAGGATGAGCGTTGGTATGGCGGCGACCTCGAACCTGTTCGCGAGGGTGGGGTTCTCGTCCACGTTGACCTTCGCAACCTTCGCGCAGCCATTCACTTCATCCGCTATCTCTGTCAGAAGAGGGGCCATCCTTCTGCAGGGACCGCACCACGGGGCCCAGAAGTCCACGAGCACGCTGTCGTTCTCTTTTATGAAACTGTCAAAATTGCTATCGTTGAGCTCGATTACCATCGGTTGCACCTACTATGCGCTTGCAATTGTACAAACGGGTTAAATAGGTTTCATATCAACCCCTTTGATATCATCAATGCGGTTAAATCCGCGATGTGCGATTGTCCCTAAGGTGACCGCTGATGCTTGAGGAAGTAAACAACGTGATCGGACTGGAGGTATACACCCCTGACGGGATGTTCCTGGGTCAGGTCGACAGGGTCATTCTGGACGTTCCAAACAAGAAGTTGGACGGCCTTTTCTTGGAAAGAGCGAGCCCCGTCTTCGTCGACGGGGGCGTCTCCATAAACATACCCTACAGCTGGGTGCAGTCAGTTGGCGATATAGTGATACTCAAGCATTTCCCGAAAAGAGTATCCAGGGACGGCAGTGTGGACAAGTGATCAGCGGAGACCGGCACAGGGCCCGATCAGCACAGGTTTCGTTCCGAGCCTGTCCACCAGAATATCCAGGTCCTCGCCGTATGCGGAAGAAAGTTCTTCGTGCAGTATTCCCATCCTTGCGGCCCCGCGGGCGTGCCCTCTGAGTGCCAGCCTCTCCAAGGAGTGGGTGTGGCTCACCAGGACCGAATCGCTGACCAGATTGTCAGAATGCGCCACTATTTTCTCCTCGATCGTCACCGGTATGTAATCCCCGGGAGGCAGGCCGAACTCCTCCACGTCCTTCTGATCCAGTCCCGCGCCGGTGTGCTTCTTGACAATCTCTGCCAGATCCTCCGGCAGACCCATGTCCAAGAGCATCCTGTAGCCTTCGTAAGCGTGCATTATGGAATGATCCACGGACCTTCCGATGTCATGGAGCAGGGCCCCGGCGAAAACCAGCTCTCTGTTGCATGGTATGCGTTCTGCGACCGCTTCCGCAACAGCCCTTACCGTGCAGCAATGGAGTCTGACACGTTTACTGCAGCCGACGCTCTTCAGCAGCTCCATGCACTCCTTATCATTCGGATAGATCGACAACAGTCTTCCCCCTCTCGTTAGGCACGACGGTCATCTTGCCGCCGCGGTCCTCGTAAAGAGCTCTCCCCTCTGTGAAGCGGTCCAAGAATATGGCCAATGCCGCGATCTCGGAATGCGGCTGGTTGCCAACAGATACGTTGAAGTCCGCCCTCTCATAAACCTCTGGAGGGACCTTCTCCGCACCGACGATTATCATCATCTTCCCGTCCCGCGGTATCTTCTCCAAAGCCTCATCGACCCTCTGCCCGTACATCGTAAGGTGGACGATCGTTCCCCCGTAATCTTCGGCGGCCTTCTTCCATCTCACTCCCGTCTCTATGAAGAAATCCCCTCCGAAGCGGTTCGCAACGCTCCGTATGTTCTCTTCAAGAACCGGGTCCCTTGTATCGACATATACGCCACTAGCGCCCAGTGCCCTGGAGGCCAGAGCAACATGGGTCGTGACCCGTTTGTCCCTCTGCGGTCTGTGGCCTATCCTCATAATGACGATATCGGACATCGGCCGCCTTACTCCCGGCGGAGCTCTATTCTGTGGCCCCGGTAATCCATCTTAACAGATCTGCGCACCAGGCTCTTCAGCATCGTGGATGTAAGTTCGAGGGCCTCTGCGACATCACCGGAGAACCTGCCCCTGTCGCCGACCAGTTCGACGATCTTGCTCTCAATGGCTGTGTACTCCTCTTCGCTCATCATTGCAGCGGCGAGAACGTCGCTTATCTCATAAACGGGCCATTGCGCGTTTATGTGGAAGGAGGTGTAGAATGTATGGTATGATTTCACGGGAGGAGACCCGCCAACAGAAACCCAGCGGCTCTCGACCAA
>DAXF01000013.1 GCA_002506255.1 Methanomassiliicoccaceae archaeon UBA367 | reverse complement strand
CTTCTTCCCTCGAACCCTTTACACTGCCCGTGAGCGCGTTTCTCCCGGATTTTTATATTTCTTGATTAAACTGAAAGAGCAGTGTCGCTGTCACGAATCTAACTGGGCCCTTTCGGCGATCTTAGTTCTTGAAGCTGTGCACCGGGGCCGGTATCCTGCCGCCTCTGTTGACGAAGTCGCTGCAACCGAACCTGCTGACGGGCATTATCGGAGATGCACCCAAAAGGCCTCCGAACTCAGCCCTGTCGCCGACATCCTTCCCTATGACCGGGATTATCCTGACCGCGGTGGTCTTCTGATTGACCATCCCGATCGCCATCTCATCGGCTATTATCCCTGCCAGGGTCTCTGGCGTCGTGTTGCCGGGGATAGCTATCATATCGAGGCCCACAGAGCATACGCATGTCATGGCCTCTAATTTCTCAAGGGTGAGGGCTCCGGCGGTCACGGCCTCGGCCATACTGCTGTCCTCGCTGACAGGTATGAAAGCGCCGCTCAGGCCACCTACGTATGAAGAGGCCATTATCCCTCCCTTCTTCACTTGATCGTTGAGGATCGCCAGTGCAGCGGTGGTTCCCGGGGCCCCGACCATCTCCAACCCCATCTCATGAAGTATGTCTGCAATGCTGTCTCCCACTGCAGGAGTGGGCGCCAGGGACAGGTCCACTATCCCGAAGGGCACACCGAGTCTCCTGGAAGCCTCCTTGGCGACCAATTGGCCGACCCTTGTCACTTTGAATGAGGTCTTCTTTATCGTTTCGCACAGGGTCTCGAAATCCCCGCCCTTGACCTGAGAGACCGCGGTCTTTACGACCCCCGGCCCGCTGACGCCGACATTTATGACGGCATCCGTTTCGGTGACGCCGTGGAAAGCTCCCGCCATGAAAGGATTATCGTCAGGCGGGTTACAGAATATCACAAGTTTTGTGCATCCTATGGAGTCACTGTCCGATGTTCTCTCGGCCGTCCGTTTTATGATATCGCCCATGAGCCTCACGGCGTCCATGTTTATCCCTATCTTCGTTGTGGCGACCTCAACGGACCCGCAAACCCTCTCCGTGCTTCCCAAAGCCTCAGGTATGGAGTCTATCAGCATACGGTCCGACCTGGTCATGCCCTTCGCCACCAGTGCGGAGTATCCCCCTATGAAATTGATGCCTATCTTTTTCGCGGCCCTCTCCAAAGTATGAGCAATGGTGACGAAATCATCGGGTGTTCTGCATGCAGAGGATCCAACGATGCTAACGGGGGTGACCGAGACCCTCTTGTTCACTATGGGGATCCCGTATTCCAGGCTGATGTCCTCTGCAACGGGGATCAGGTCCCGTGCGGTGCTGACAATCTTGTCGTAGATCTTCTTGTTGAGAGAATCCAGATCAGGGTCGCAGCATTCCATTAGGCTTATGCCCATGGTGACCGTTCTCACGTCCAGGTTTTCCCTCTCGATCATCTTGTTGGTCTCGAGGACCTCGTCCAGATCTATCATGCGCATTCGAATCAGACTCTGTGCATCATGTTGAATATTTCTTCGTGCTGCGCCTTTATGATGCAGCCTATCTTCTCGCCTATTTCATCCAGCTCGTCGGTCATCTGAGAGAAGCTTTTGCTGGTCTTCGACGTATCGACGATCATCATCATGTTGATGTAATCCTGGACTGTCGTTTGGGAGATATCAAGGATGTTGATGTTGTTCTCTGCGAAGTAGGTGCATACCTTGGCTATTATGCCGACCATATCCTTGCCCACGAGCGTGACTATAGTTCTGTTCATTCCGATCCCTTCCCGCCGGTCTCCTTCCTGAATATGGCGAACTCTATCGAGTCAGACAGTGCGATGAGCGAAGCCTCTATAACGTTGTCGGACACACCTATTGTGGTCCAGTTCTCCTTCCCGTCGGAGGACGTTATCAAGACCCGTACAGGGGCAGCGGTGGCTGCCTTCTCGTCAAGGACCCTGACCTTGTAATCTATCAGCCTTATCTCGCTCAGGAAGGGATAGAACTTGGTCAGCGCCTTCCTCAGAGCGCTGTCCAGAGCGTCCACGGGACCGTTCCCGTCGGATGCTGTGTGCTCTACATTGCCGAGGCGGTCCACAACCTTGACACTGGCTTCGGATGTGAGCTTATTATCTCCCACCTCATCTATGAATAGCCTGAATCCCGCTATGTCGAATGGATCGTTGAAGTTCCCCGAGCTCTTCCTGACCATCAGCTCAAAGCTGGCGTCCGCTCCGTCGAACTGGTAGCCCTTGGACTCCAGCTCCTTCACGGTGTTGAGTATGGAGCCTATGTTCTTGTCATTGGCAGGTATACCGAGGATTCTCATCTTCTCCTCTATGCTGGCCCTTCCGGATACCTCAGATACCAGTATCCTCCTGATGTTGCCCACTGTCTCCGGCGTTACGTGCTCGTACGTCCTCGTATCCTTCCTCAGGGCGCTTATGTGCATCCCGCCCTTGTGGGCGAAGGCCTTGTCTCCCACGTAAGGGAGATGAGGGATGTTCCTGGTGTTCGCCACCTCGGAGACCTTCTTGCTCAGGTGGGTAAGTCCGTCAAGGCTGACACCGGTCTTGTATCCCATCTTTAGCATGAGATTCGGTATTATGGAGCAGAGATTTGCGTTTCCGCATCTTTCTCCCAGGCCGTTCACGGTCCCTTGGACCATGGTCGCACCGCTCCTCAACGCAGCCAGGCTGCATGCTACCGCAAGATCAGAGTCGTTATGGCAGTGTATGCCCACGGGGACGTTGATGCCTCTCACAATCCGGGAGGTGATATCAGCAACCGATTCCACGAGTGTACCGCCGTTGGTATCGCAGAGAACGACCCATTCTGCTCCCGCGGCCGCAGCGGTCTCAGCCACCTTCATTGCGTATTCCGAATTGTCCACGTAGCCGTCAAAGAAATGCTCTGCGTCGAATATGACTTCCTTCCCTCTCGATCTAAGGAACCTCACACTGTCGTCTATCATCCTGAGGTTCTCTTCCAGAGTGGTTCTCAGGGCGTCAGTGACATGGAAGTCCCAGGCTTTACCGAATATGCACACTGTATCGGCGGAAGAATCTGCCAGCATCTTCAGCTGCGGGTCGTCTTCTGCGCTCGTCTCGGGACGGCAGGTGCTTCCGAAAGCAACAACTCTAGTGCCGGTTCTCTTCCCTCTTAGGGATTCGAAGAGTTCTGCGTCCTTAGGATTTGAGGCCGGCATACCGCATTCGACGAAGTCCGCGCCGAATTCATCCAGAGCGTTCAGTATCTCCTGTTTGTCCTTCAGAGAGAAAGATATGCCCTCAGTCTGGGCTCCGTCTCTCAGCGTTGTGTCGTAGATGTAGATTCTGGGCATTTCCTACGCGTTCCGTCTGTCCATTATCCATATGAGGTCACTGAGCATGGCCGAGGCTGTCTCGCTCTTGCCGGCACCGCGGCCGGAAACGGTTATAGGCCCTGCCATATCTGTCAGGATCTGTGCCTTGTTGAGCGACCCGGGCACGCTGAGAGCGTGATTCTTGGGTATGAGCCTGGGAGCGACCTCCAGTCTGTCCTTGGATATCTCGCCGAT
>DAXF01000021.1:8274-16375 GCA_002506255.1 Methanomassiliicoccaceae archaeon UBA367 | reverse complement strand
CTTCCCACAAAGAAGCTGAAGGTTCCCTGCAGGAAGAGCCCCGATGGAGAAGGTAGCGAGACCTGGGACCGTTGGGAGATGCGCATCCACAAGAGGCTCATCGATCTGGACGCTGACGAGCGTGCACTCAAGCAGCTCATGAGGATACAGGTCCCCGACGGCGTGAACATAGAGATAGTACTCCGTACGGTCTAAAATCTTTTAATCGATTTCTCGGGCCGCGCCCCAAACGGGGTGCGGCCCACATACATTTTATTATCATGATTGGGATTCCCAATCGATTCCAATGAGGAGCGACAGCGTCAAGCTGGGTCTGGACAAGGCCCCCGCTAGAAGCCTTCTTAGGGCAGATGGCCTGAAGGACGAGGATTTCGAGAAGCCATTCATAGGCATAGCCAACTCCTGGAACGAGATCGTCCCGGGCCACATACATCTGAATGAGATAGCTGCTGCTGTCAGGGAAGGGATCGTGGAGGCGGGAGGATACCCGTTCACCTTCGGCGTTCCGGCTGTATGCGACGGAATAGCCATGGGACACGACGGCATGAGATACTCACTCATATCAAGAGAAGTCATATCCGACTGCTGCGAGGTCATGGTACAAGGCCATGCCCTGGATGGTTGGGTTGGCATAACCAATTGTGATAAGGTCACTCCCGGGATGCTAATGGCCGCCGGAAGGATGAATGTGCCAGCCATAATGATAACGGGCGGAGCTATGGAAGTGGGTAAGGACGGGGATAAGAACCTGGACCTTCAATCCCTATTCGAGGCTCTGGGTGAGCATTCCGCAGGGAAGGTTGATGAGGCATACGTCAGGAATATAGAGTGCAAGGCCTGTCCCGGCAAAGGCAGCTGCTCCGGTCTGTTCACCGCCAACACCATGGCATGCCTGACGGAGACAATGGGACTCAGCCTACCCGGTTGCGGCACCACGCTTGCGACAGACCCAGAGAAGCTTAGGATAGCAAAGGAATCGGGGCGCAGGATCGTGGAGCTCGCACTCAAAGGCGTCAGGCCAAGGGACATCGTGGGTCCCGCTTCACTTCGTAACGCCGTAAGGGTGGATATGGCCATAGGGGGATCCACCAACACGGCTTTGCACATACCTGCGATATCAAAGGATTTCGGATGCGACATAGGGTTGGAGGACTTCGACAGGATCTCCAGGGAGGTGCCCCACATAACCAGCATCCGTCCGTCCGGGCCGTATAGCATAGGGGATCTGGACAGCGCAGGAGGTATACCTGCGGTCATGAAGAGGCTCTCAGGCATACTCGAGGATGCGCCGACAGTATCCGGAAGATCCGTCAGGGAGATAGCAGAGGGCGCGAAGGTTTTGGACGGGAACATAATACGCCCGTTGGAGGATCCGTATCACGAGCAGGGGGGAATAGCGGTTCTGAAAGGGAATCTGGCACCTGCGGGCTCCGTAGTGAAGCAGGCCGCCGTTAGCCCCGCCATGATGAGATTCTCAGGAAAGGCCAAGGTGTTCGACGGAGAGGCAGCGGCCACAGAGGCGATACTGTCCGGGGTGATAGTTCCCGGTGATGTCATCATAATAAGGTATGAGGGGCCGAAGGGGGCACCCGGAATGCCGGAGATGCTCTCCCCCACCAGTCTCATAATCGGCAGGGGCCTCGGAGATTCGGTGGCACTGATAACAGACGGAAGGTTCTCGGGTGCGTCAAGGGGCGGGGCCATAGGGCATGTGTCTCCGGAGGCGTATGAAAGGGGGCCCATAGCAGCAGTCAGAGACGGTGACATTGTGGATATAGACATACCCGGAAGGAGTCTCAGCGTAAGGCTTTCCGATGCAGAGATCAAGAAGCGCATCGCGAAAGCTGTGCCCCCTGAGAGAGAGGTCACGGGAGTCCAGATGAAATACCGCAAGCTGGTCTCCAACGGGGCCAACGGCGCCTATCTCGGATGATGTTCAGAATGTATTCAGAATCTAGAATGTATGGGGCGGTATGATGGTGTCTGAGGATTTCGAGATAGGCAAGGACGGCTTCACTAAAGACGGCTACAGAGCATTGGAGAAGAGGGCCAGGACCTCGATGTACGTTAGGAACCTAATTGTTCTGGCCATACTATTGGCGTCGTATGCGGTGTTTTTCCTGTACTACCGCGAGATCGGATTGGATGCGATATTCTTCTGGCCCGTAACGGTGTCGACGATACTTCTGACAATCTATATTCTGGTGGCTCCCGCGATATACTACGCCCGCTACAGATACAGGATAGGGGAGGACAGGATAGATGTCAGGCGCGGTATAATCTTCATAAGCCATGAGATAGTGCCGGTCGAGAGGATACATCAGTTGGAGGTGTCCAGAGGTCCTATAGACAATATGTTCGGTCTAGCGGATGTGACCATAACCACGGCCGGGGGCGTGGCCTCCATACAGCATTTGGAGAAGACCGTGGCAGAGGACATCGCCGACAGTCTCAACGAATATGTCAATAAGATAGTCAAAGAGAGGAGCTGATGCCGGAAGATGCTGTGCAGGGCGGGGTCGGTTCTCCGGACATCCCTCTGGACAAACCGATGCTTTACCACTGGTCTGTGATCATTGAGAATACTCTCTATGTCGCATTCATTCTTTTCTTCATCATAATATTGCCTTTGATGACTGAGAAACCGGATCCGAGAATTTCCATCTTGATCCCGATGGCATACCTGGGGTCGGTGGCAGTGGCGGCCATCATGCTATATTGGCGTTGGCGCAGGACCACGGTCATATTCAGAGAGACCGACCTATTCATAGTCAGGGATACTATATTCAAACGCGATCAGAGGATACCTTATAACAAGATCGCCAGCATCAATATCAACCGTGGTGTGATAAATCGTATAATCGGCACATCCAAACTGATGTTCAACATAAATTCCTCAGTGAATGCCATAGTACCGGAGGCCACAGTGGTCCTCAGAATGGATCTGGCCGATAAGGTAAGGTACGAGCTTTCGAAGAAGATATACGGCAGCAATCTCGATGCTCACACCGAAGACAATGTAATACCGTCTGTGGTGAACATATCGAACAAGGACATAGTCCTGCATTCCATTTTGTCCCAGCCGACAATTGCCACTCTCATTGGGGCGTTCTTCCTCGGGATCAGCATAATCGAGGCCTACTTCATGGCGATCGGAGGAGGTATGAACGTAACTTTGATCGTTGCGCTGTTCATGTTCTTCAGTTCTACCATAATCCCGATGCTGGTACAATTGTTCCACTATTATAATTACAAAATATACCGCATAAAGGACACAGTTTACATAAAATGCGGCATGATCCGGTTGTATAATACTTCATTCAAAGTTAACAAGATAAATGCTGTCCGGATCAAGAGTCCCCTCATAGCCAGGCTGACTGGTAGATATTTCCTGGAGGCAGAGGTGGTAGGACTCGGCTCTTCTGAAGGCGGGAACAGCAACGAGCAGTCGCCGCTAATATGCCCTCTCAAGGACAGGAAGACAATAGATGCGGTAATGTCGCAGGTCATACCCGAGTTTGTATACGACAGAAGTCCTATCAAGCAGCCCGGGGCCGCCGCGAAGACGATCTATGTGCATGCGGCCATTTGGTCAGTTATTTGCATAGCCGTTCTTTTCGCCCTTATATACAGAGTGACAGAGCTTGATGTTATAAATCCAGATCTGGCCATGGTGCTCTATGCTCTTTCTGCGTGCTCAATGGTCATATTCTTCGCCCATGGTGCATTTTCACGGAGGATAGTGGAGATGGACACGGGCGAGAACCACTTCTCCTTCCTCTGGGGGGTTGCAGACCGCGTGATAACCACGGTGGCCTATGACAAGGTTCAGACGGTCAGGATAAAGGACGGTCCTCTCACAAGACCCTACGGCCTCGCTAAGTGCAGGGTAAAGCTCCTCACAGCCTCCGGCGGAGGACCTGTGGTTTCCGGTTATTTCAGGATCCAAGACCTGGAGGTCATACCGGAAACCGTGCTTGCACGCATAGAGGACGGAAGGTACGATTACAAAGCCTATCTCTGAGTTTCTTTCTTGATGGCGATCTCAATCAGCAGTTTCGCCAATCTCTCCCCGTCCTCAGGATCCAATCCATCGTTCTCGGCGTAGCTGCGGTATCTCGCGATAACCTTTGCCTCGATCGTCGGGTCCTTTATTGGCAGGCCCTCAGACAGTTTTATCTGGCCTATTTTCTCTGCAAGAGACGTTCTTCTGGAAATGAGCCCAATGACCTCCCGATCTATCAAAGCTATTTCATTTCTCAATTTTTCTTTCTCCATATCGGTGCACCAAGCTATTTCTTGAAAGTACAAGCACGAAGGTTTTATATTTATCCCGACTCTCCCCGTAATCTAATGGGCTGGTAGATCAGCTGGAAGATCGCTTGCTTTGCAAGCAAGAAGTCGCGCGTTCAAATCGCGCCCAGTCCACCTTTACTTCATTCTAAATGCATTATGGTCCTCGGATTCCGATTGCGTTGCATTCATTTTGCTGACATCCAGTTCCGGATCGGATCGCAGAAGACCATCGGCCGGTTGATGAAGAGAGGAAAGGGTTTCTGCGGAGCCGCCCTGTTCATTCTTCGAAGTACTCACGGCCCCGGATCATAAGTTCCTTGAAAGAGGCGGCATCCTTGCTCACCGCAGCCTTGGCCACGTCATGTATTGCGCCGCTGAGCTCGTCCAGCATTCTGTCGCGGTTGGTGTTTAGATGCTGTATCTCGTAGTACAGGTAAGGGTCCTCTAGGGCCACAGACATATTCGTGTCCACCATCTTATCGAAGGTGGTGGATCCCACGGAGCATAGTTCCCTGAAAGATATGCCGCTTCTCTCCAGTACAGTGAAGAATGCAATGTTCACTATGTGGCTCAGGCCAAGCACATAGGACATGAAACGGTCATGCTCATCCACATCCAGTATCTTCATATTGGCGCCCTGGTCCTTCATCAGATCCACGGCCTCATTGACGGCAGCCTTCGAGCCGCAGTCGCAGATCACCAGGTTGCGGCCGTGCATGGATCTTACGGAGGGGCCGAACATCGGGTGCATGGAACAGACCTTTCTCCGGTGCCCCATCTCCTTCAGCACATCGATGAATGGGGACTTGAGGGACGATATGTCGAATATCAGTGCGTTTTTTTTGCAGATCTGATCTAACGATTTCAGCGTATCGGATACGGATGATATGGGCACGGAGACGATCACAACGTCCGCTACAGAAGCGTTCTCCAGGTGGAGCCCGCCTTTCATCACTGGATCGATGGAGATGATCTTATGCTCCGATCTTTCGAAGAGACGTCTCATCATCTTCCCCATCTTCCCCTCGCCGCCGACTATGGCTATGGTCTTCTTATCGGCGGGTTTCCGTGGTATCGAAGCCTGAACGCTGGTCGTCTGCTCTATGATTATCCTGCAGATGTCCTCTGCGGCATCGGGATGCAGGCCCACCATCTCAGCCATCGTTCTGAACCTGTCCACCATGGCCATTTCAGCTTCCATATCCCTTACGCCCTCTGACCTCTCAGCTTTTATCATGCCTATTTCTTTGGATCTCTTCAGCCTCTCGCCTATAAGCTCGATTATGTTGTCATCTATTCTGCGTATATCGGATTTCACGCTTTCCATATACCTCACTTCCTTACCACTTTGATGCCAAGGGTGGCCATCTGCTCTACGAAGCCCGGATACGATACAGCATGGCATCCCGTATCCTTCATCGATACCGGTCCGTCGCACACCAGGGAGGCCACGGCGGCCGCCATCATTATCCTGTGATCATCCAGGTGATCTATGTTCCCTCCTTTGAGCCGGCCCACGCCGCGTATTATGCATCCGTCCTCCGTTCCAGTGGCGTCTCCTCCCAAGGAGTTGATCATCCTGACGGTGGATTCTATGCGGTCGCTCTCTTTGAATCTGAGATGGGGTGCTCCGTGCAATCTGCTGGTTCCTTTGGCGGTGCTTAGGAGCACCGCCACGATTGGGAATAGGTCGGGAGTATCCCCCATATTCACGTCGATCGCTTCCAGATTTTCCTTCTCCGAGGTCACGGAGCTGCCGGATGAGACGACTTTCGCACCCGCTCTTCTGAGGATGTCCATTATCGCCCTGTCTCCCTGTGCATCTGTCAGATCCAGCCCTGTCGCGGTCACTCCGCCTCCCAGAGCACCGGCCACAAGGGGGAATGCTGCGGAGGAGAAGTCCGCAGGCACCGAGTAGTCGTTGGCCTTGTATCTTCGGTTGCCGATCTCGATGAGATTCCCGGTTATCCCGACGTTCCCTCCGAACTTCCTGATAATGGACTCGGTGATCCTGACGTATGGAGCAGAGACAAGGCTACCTCCCACGTGTATGCATGCGCCCTTCTCCATCATCGGGGCCGCGAGCATAATGGAAGATACGAATTGAGAGCTTACGCTTCCGTCTATCCTCACATCCCCGCCTCTGTTCGGCCCGGTTATAGTCACGGGAGGGAATCCGTTGCGCGATACGCAGGAAACGCCCATGGAATCGAGAGCATCCAGCAGAGGGCCCATTGGTCTTTTTCTTATGGACTCATCCCCTGTTATCGTTACAGGGACGTTGAAAAGGGATGCGATACCGGCGAAGATCCTCATGGTGGTTCCGGAGTTCAGGACATCCACCGTCCCCAGACCGGGATGCATGTCACCTCCCTGTATCAGCAAATCTCCTTCGTGCACGGATACGTCGGCTCCCATGAACCTTACGGCTGACAAAGTTGCCTTTGTGTCCGCTGACATCAGAGGACCGGATATCCTGCTAAGTCCCTCGGCCATGCCTGCGATGAAGAAGGCTCTGTGGGTGTGGCTCTTGGAAGGCGGAGGGGAGACGGTACCCTCCGCATGTCCGCCTCCGAATTCCAGGATCATGTCGCCTCCTTCATTTCTTCTTTATATTCTTCATCGCCTCTTCGACACTGGCATCTCTGAGGACGATATCGGATATGGCTCGCGTCATGCCCTCAACATCTCTGTGCTGGAAGATGTTGCGGCCTATGGAAACGCCTTTGCCTCCTGCTTCCAGGGAATCGCGGACCATGCACAGTATGTCCTGGTCCGAGGACATTTTGGGACCTCCGGCTATGACGACCGGAGCAAGGGTTCCCCTGACCACTTCCCTGAATGAGTCCACATCTCCCGTGTAGCTGCATTTCACGATATCCGCCCCCAATTCAGTGGCGACTCTGGCGCTGTGTGCCACGAGCTTCGGATCGTAGGAGTTCGTGACCTTGGACCCGCGGGGGTATGCCATTACCAGAAGGGGCATGCCCCACTCCTCGCATTCCCTGGCGACGTTGCCCAGATCGGACAGCATCTCCGGCTCTGTTTCCGCTCCAACGTTTATGTGAAGGGATACCGCATCCGCACCCATCTTGAGGGCCTCGGATACGCTGGCCACCAATACCTTGCTGTTATTGGTCACGCCCACGTCCGTCGAGGCGGACAGATGTAGTATCAGGCCGATGTCCTGCCCTCCGGCACGGTAGCTGTATCGAACCACTCCTTTGTGCATCAGAACGGCGGTGGCCCCTCCGTTGGCCACGGCATCTACTGTGTGCTTCATGTCGAAAAGACCGTCCGTAGGGCCTATGGATATACCATGGTCCATGGGAACTATGACGCAGTTGCCGGTTCTTCTGTCTACTATCCTCTCCATTCTTACATTCTTTCCGAACATGCTTTCTTTACCTCCCGTGATACGTGTTAGCATGCATCACGCTATATATTCTTTTCCATAACTTCCCTCAGATGTCCGAGGGCAGGGTTATACGCTCCTCCCCGGATCGCGCATCATCTGGTCGGCCAAGACCAGTGCGGTCATGGCCTCTACGACGGATACGGCCCGGGGGACTATGCACGGATCGTGTCTCCCTTCCACGGATACTTCCGTGTTCTCCATCATCTTGATATCTACCGTCCTCTGCGGTTTGGCTATGGAGGGAGTGGGCTTGAACACGGCCCTGAACACCATCGGTGCTCCGTCACTCATGCCTCCCAATATGCCTCCCATGTTGTTGGTCCTGCATTTTATGCCGTCTTTCACGAAGAAAGGGTCGTTGCTTTCCGAGCCTCGCATACCTGCCAG
>DAXF01000021.1:4763-8074 GCA_002506255.1 Methanomassiliicoccaceae archaeon UBA367 | reverse complement strand
CCCGGCGATCTCGGAGTCAATAGCCTCGAACCATATCCCTCCGAATCCTATCGGCAGACCTGTCGTTATGCATTCTACCACACCGCCGACGCTGTCGCCATCGGACGAGGCGGAGATTATATTCCTCTCCATTGCGGCATCCAGCTCTTCTGTGCATGCTCTGGTGGCGAAAGCTCTTGATCCTGTGGCGTCCGCAATGCTCCTATCCTCATCATCAATAATCCCGCCTATCGATCTGGAGAATGCCGACACCTCCATCCCGGAACGGCGTATGAGTTGCTTCGCTATGCTCCCGGCCGCCACAATGGGAGCGGTCAGCCTTCCTGAGAACTGTCCTCCCCCTCTTATATCGTAGCCCGGGAACTTCGCAATGGCCGGCAGGTCCGCATGACCCGGTCGAGGAGTTCTCGCGAATTTCAGGTATTTCGATCCGTCAGTGTCCGAATTATCTATGACAAGGAGGATCGGCGTGCCGTCTGTCTTGCCGTTGTGCACACCTTGCAGTATGCTAACCTTGTCCGTCTCTCTGCGGGGAGTGCCTATGCCCTTCTTAGGGCGTCTGAGCTCCATGTCCTCGGCTATGCGCGCTTTATCCACGGGCATCCCCTTCGGAATGCCCTCCAGAACGCACCCCACACCCGGGCCATGGCTAGTGCCGAAAAGGGAGAATCTTACTCTTCTGCCTGTCGTGTACATCTCTCTTTGCCCTCCTTCGTATCAGGCCGCATCAGGACCTTCGCGTCTCTTGTTGTCGTCAATATGCATCCGCTCCCGCATATCTTGATGAATTCTTTAGCCATACCTCGATCGAAAACAGCGGTCACTGCCGGCCCCGATCCTGAGACGCCGGCCCCGAGAGCGCCATATCTCAGGGCGCGCTCCGCCCATGAGCCATCTATGCCGGAGGCAGAAGCTATCGTCCTGCCGTTGATGGTCATCGCTGAGAACGGGTCCGTCTCGGAGATCGATATCGCATCCCGTATTATCTGTGCGCACGCCCTCAGATTATCGACCTCCAGCCCCTTCTTCCTGATCTTCTCATCCGGAACATATATCACTACGTCGTGCAGCCCCACGTTCCGGTGCAGAATCAGCCTGTCATGGGCATTGTCGGTCATGACGAATCCTCCAAGGTGGCAGCCGCAGGCATCATCAAAAGAGCCGGTGACGGTCACCCCGGCGGACCTGGCGCATGCCACGCCGATACGGATCATATCCATTGTTCCGATCTTGAACCCATGCTCATCGAATATGGCGGACAGTATGGAGTTGCAGGCGGAACTGGAGCTCTTCAATCCTCTGGAGACCGGGATCTGAGAGGAGATCTCCAGCTCCCATCCTATAGGCTCGGGGATCCCCATTCGGGAGTATGCAGCGGAGACGCACAGCCTTGCCATGCGGTCATCCTCTGACGGATCGTTCTTTATGATGACCTTACGTTCGTCGCCAATGACATCGAATACGGAATTCGTCACGAGGTCCACGCCGATAGTGGCGCCTATACCGCAGGGCATAGCGTTTATCACGGTTATTGCACCGTAAGATCTTCCGTGCCCGGTCATAGCTCATCCCTCATCACTCTGAACATCTCGCCTCTGCCGGTCCACAGTTCGAAGGAACGGGCCCCTTGCACGGCCAGCATATCTTCCCCTGACACTATCCTGCATTTTTTGGATACGGCAGCATCAATGAGTCCGGTTCTGGCGCCGTACACCATGTCGAACACGATATGGCGTTCCGACAGATGCCTTACGTCCGCGGGGTACTCTCCCTCGGCGTACATGCCTATGGGTGTGGCGTTCGCTATGATATCATAATCACTGATGTCTGCTGTTCCGTGCGGGACCGTCCCGATGCTCATGTCCGAAGCGATCTCGGAAAGGGAGTTTGGGTTCCTTCCGGTGACGGTGACCTCTGCGCCCTCCCGCATCATGGCGGCCGCGCATGCACGGGCAGCTCCGCCAGAGCCCATTATAAGCGCTCTCATACCCTCGATCTCGCAATCCGCTTCCTCGAAGGCGCCGATCACGCCGTCTATGTCTGTGTTGTGACCTCTCAATACACCGGAATCGTTGACCACGGTGTTAACCGCACCCACCTCTTCAGCATCTCCGCTAAGGCGGTCCAGGTGCCCGATTATAGTAGTCTTGTACGGAACGGTGACATTCAGCCCTCTTATTTCGTATCCTCTGATACATTCCTCTATGAGATCGAGGGAAGGCGAGGGGAAGGCGAGGTACTTGCCGCGTATTCCGCTCTCTCTGTATGCAGCTGCATGCATGGCAGGCGACATCGATCGGCCGAGAGGATAGCCCACTATCCCGGTTATCATGCAGTTCTCCCCAAGCGCTCTCATCTCTCCGAGGCTCAGCTGCCCGGGTGCTGTGGGCTCCCCCACATAGGCGAAGGTGAAGCTGTTGCCGAGCACTGACTGCCTGATCCTGGTTATCATTCCCAGAGGCCCCATGCCCAGCAACACATGCTCCTTCTCCAGGGATTCGGATGCCGTGAGTATGCCCGCAAGGTCTCTGAAATCTCTTACGAAATAGGCCCCTTTCGCTATGTCCGAGCCCATACGGCCGAATCTTCCGATGATATCCGCGGAGGACGGGGTGCCCTCGAAGTCATGGTGGGACGAGACGGTTCTGAGGTCTATGTTTGGAAGGGGATCCTCCCCCACATCCACGTATCCGTTGAATCCTCTCGGCAGCACAGATGCATCGAATCCGTTCCTAAACGTGACAATGGTCTCCATGCCCCCCGTGTCCGGAACGTGGTCCAGAAGATCCAGTCTGATCTCCACCATATCCGCATCTGATACATAGGCCAGGTCCGCGGCCCTGCTGATAGAGGCGCAGATCCTCATCTCAGATTTCCCTCAGGGTTCCTTCGATCTTCATGCCGAAGTGACGGCTTCCGCCTTCTATCCTGGCGAGCACCTTGTCCCCAGGTTTTAGCTCGGTTACTGAGATGGCGCCGTCAGAGGATACCAGTTTGACCGTTTCCGCATTCTGCAGGATGGTGGAGTATCTGTCGTTGCCGTACTTAGCCTCGACCAAGATCATGGGCCGCACCTCGATCTTGCATCTTCCGACAGAGGATATCCTCGAGCTACCGTTCCTGGAAACTATGGTCACGGGCTCGCCGGATCTGAGCTCTTCCAGGTATCTTGTCTTTCCGTCCGGGGTAAGCGTATAGGCGTGAACGGCACCGGCATTGACCCTGAATGGTCTGGGTGCAACGTAGCCGCTGTCCTCGCTCTCGGACTGCACAAGGAACAGACATCCCGCCTGGGAACCTATCAGCATGCC
>DAXF01000021.1:0-4688 GCA_002506255.1 Methanomassiliicoccaceae archaeon UBA367 | reverse complement strand
ACGGCACCGGCATTGACCCTGAACGGTCTGGGTGCCACGTAGCCGCTGTCCTCGCTCTCGGACTGCACAAGGAACAGACATCCCGCCTGGGAACCTATCAGCATGCCCTCTCCCGGAGACATCAGGCTCACAGTGTCCACGCAGACCCTGTCCCCCATCTCGATGTTCCTGACTGCGGTGACCTCTGCTTCCTTCAGATCGAGTTTGGAAGAGTCCCTGAGCAGATGAGAGAATCTCCTTATCTCCCCCGGGTTGTCGACCGATATGACCACTCCGTCCGTTCCCTTCTCCATGGTCTTCAGGTAAAGAACCGCATTCTCAGGGTCTGAGGCGCAGGCCAGGACCTTCGTCCCGGTGCCTGCGAATTTGGCTATCATGTTCTCCAGAGGGATTATGGTCCAATCAGAGGAGGAGATGACCACAGCACGGCACTTGCCGGCGAGGGACATCGCCTTGTCCTGGTCCTTCGGAGACCGGATATCTATTATCCTCACATCGTCGCCGTCGGTTATCAGCTTTATTTTTCCCAGAGAGGACAAGTCCGTGTCCTCGGGTCTGACAATCGCAGTTGCGATTCCGGATTCGATGGCGCTTATGAGAAGCTCCTTGCGCTCCTCTTTATTATCGGGCATATCTGCCCTGACCCAGATTTCCTTGGTCATGGGAGATCACCTACCGTAAAAGTAAAAGCATACTTCAGAGGGGGTGTTTTTTCGTTCGATCAATATGTCTGGCATATCATCAGTCCTCCTTTTGTCTGTATGCTTCACGGATTTCACATCCGCTTGAAGCGATGCATATGCTCCGTTAAAAAGATATCCGAAGACTCAGTCCTTCTTCAGAAGAGCGAAATCAGTCCAGTTCTCAGGGTCGTCTTCTATGTTCGCCTCGAGAAGATGCAGTTTGTAATGCATACCGGCGGCCATTGTGCACAGTACGGCCGTGGTCTCCGGAAGCCTACCATCTGACAGCATCTCCGCGGCCAGTGCCGTATCGGCGACCTCCACTCTCTTGATCCCGGGGAACATGCGCTCGACATTGTTGTAAGTCTGTCCCAGCGCTTGTATGTGAGATGCTATGCTGTCTATCTCCGCACCTTCATGCTTCACGAATATGCAGTGGTGTATAGGCAGGCTGACCTCAGTGACGCTTATGATGGAGGGGCTGTTCTTCAGAGCCTTCTCCGTTTCGATGACAGGACCCGCCACCATGTTCCTCACAGCTACCACGCCGTAATCTATGTCCCCGCTGAGTAGGGCCTTGGTCACGCTCTCAGAATCTATAAGGGGCACCAGTTCTACGTCGTCATCCATTCTTTGAACCATCAGCTCGGCGGCCTGTTCTGAATTCGAGAGGGGGATACCCATGTATCCTATCCTGATCATCAGTCGCATGATATGAATCTATGATTTAAAGGGCACCGTTCTATATTTCCGCCCGGAAAGAAACGGAGCGTCCCCCTTTGCTATCGGATCCGCCGATGGACAGCTGGAAGGTCCACAGCGGTCCGGATGAGGATGCGGAGCACGCTTGGGATCCGATTGCCCTTTTCATAATGGCCTTGGTGCAGGCCATCCCGATACCCGTGATGACCGTGACCCCGATGTGACTGTACATGCACAGGAAGAGATGCGGGGAAGAGCTCAGCTCTGAATTTCTCAGTCGAATTTGCCGACTATAGCTCTTATGCGCCTTATGCCGGCCGCCGAGCTCTCTTCCTTCGTGATCTTGAATCCCTGCAGTTCGCCCGTATGCTTTACATGGGGGCCACCGCAGATCTCGCAGGAGACATCGCCTATTGTGTAGACCTTCACCTTCTCCCCGTATTTGTCTCCAAATACCCCGATGGCGTTTCGCTTCTGCGCTTCCTCATAGGGCATCTCTTCGCAGATCACCTGAAGGTCCGCCTTTATGGCTTCGTTGACCAGCGCCTCTATCTGCGCTATCTCCTCCGGCGTGACCTTCCTGTCCAGATTGAAGTCGAATCTTAGTCTCTCTGCGGTTATGTTGCTGCCTCTTTGGGTGATATTGGGATCTATGATCTTCCTGAGCGCTGAATCAAGGAGATGGGTGGCCGTGTGCAGCCTCGTGGTGGCCTCGCCATGGTCGGCCAGGCCCCCTTTGAAGGTCTGCTCCGCTCCGCTACGTGATTTATCCTGATGCTCCTTGAACCTGGATTCGAAATCCTCCAGATCCACTTTGAGTCCTCTTTCCTTCGCAAGCTCTGCGGTCAGTTCGATAGGGAATCCATAGGTGTCATACAGTCTGAACACCTGCTCCCCGTCCATGAGCTCCTTCCCTTCGTTCTCCGCGGCCATGTTGTCGAAGTGCCTGAGCCCTTTGCGCAGGGTCTTTCTGAATTTGTTCTCCTCGCCGGACATGGCCATCTTCGTCATCTTCTCGTTCTTCCTGAGCTCAGGGTAAGTGTCCCCGTAGTCAGCGATGACTATTTCCGCCAGATCCGCCATGAATGCATCATCGTATCCGAGCTGGCTCATGTAGCGGGACGCTCTTCTTATGAGTCTTCTGAGTATGTATCCGCGTCCTATCTTGGCAGGCATCACCCCGTCTGCCAGCATAAAAGTGGAAGCGCGTACGTGATCTGCTATTATCCTGAACATGCGTACGTTCTCGCCTTCATATTCCTTGCCGGACACTCTGGCGATCCCGTCGATTAAGTTTCTGAATATAGTGGACTCGTAAACCGAGGGCACTCCCTGCAGTATACGAATGACTCTCTCCAGGCCCATCCCGGTGTCGACGTTCTTCTGCTTGAGCGGAGTATAGTCTCCCTTCTCGTCCTTGAAGTACTCCATGAACACGTTGTTCCAGATCTCTGTGTACTTCCCGCAGTGGCACGAGGGGCCGCAATCCTCGCAGCATCTCGGCTGACCGTTATCGTAGAATATCTCGGTATCCGGTCCGCAGGGCCCGGTCATTCCTGCAGGGCCCCACCAGTTGTCCTTCATGCCGTAGAAGAAGATCTGGTCGTCCCTCATGCCAAGGGACTTCCAAATATCCGCGGTCTCCTCATCTCGGGGTATGGTGCCCCTACCTTCAAAGGCTGTCACAGCCAGCTGGTCGGGTTTGAACCCAAGCACTCTGATAAGGAAATCGTAGCTGAATCCGATCGATTCCTTCTTGAAATAGTCCCCGAGAGACCAGTTCCCCAACATCTCGAAGAAGGTGAGGTGGCCGGAATCGCCCACTTCATCTATGTCCCCGGTCCTGATGCACTTCTGGCAGTTGACAAGTCTCCTCCCCATGGGATGACTCTCTCCCAGAAGGTAAGGCACAAGAGGGTGCATGCCTGCAGTCGTGAAGAGCACGGTGGGGTCATTCTCAGGCACCAGGGATGCTGACGCTATCTGTGCATGCCCTCTCTCTTTGAAGAATCCTATATACGCGCTTCTTAGCTCTTCCGCATCCATTTCGGTGATCTCCCTCTGTCGTGGGGGATATAATGCTCATTTAAATATCATGCTCTCCACGGGCATCTGACACTATGTCAGCGAAAAGGATGCTGACGCGTTTCCAGGCAGATCTCTCGATTGTGAGTGATACGGGTCTCAAGCGCCTTTGCCCGAAAGTGCTTTCTTGGCATCGGCAGCAGCTTTGAGAACAGCCGTCAGCGCATCACCTTTAGCTATCTCCACGATGATGCCAAGGCGTTCCAGCTCGTCGGCTGGCTTGTGCCCTATCTCTCTCACGATGACGACGTCGGACCCTCTGACAGCCTCAACGGACTTGGATACATGGTCTGCGTGATCACCCATGGACAGCTGTGTGCTGGTATCCATTCTTACCTCTCTTAAGAAGCGGGCGGTCTCGCCGTCGGAGGCGTAGATCCTGAATGCCTCGGTGTTCCCGAATCCTCCGTCGATGCTTCTCCCGTCAGAGGATGCCGCCGCTATCTTGACCTCTTCCTTCTCCATTATATCGGAGACCCGCTCCTTGGCGGGACCGCATCCCTTCTTGCCGCATCCTGCGAACTCTGCTGACCTGTCGTCGGACAGCATTCCTATGGCATCCGCACGGCACTGCTTGCAGTGGCGCATCATTTTCGCATCCACAGAGCAATCGTCCATCAGCCTCTTCCGCTCCTCCGGGGTGGGAGCCCGCAGGTTGGCGAACTTGGTGCCCTCAACAGGTATCAGAGGAAGGATGTTCACTATGTGCGCCCCCAGGGATTTAACTCTCCTTACGAGCTCAGGGATGTGGTCCTGGTTGATCTCAGGGATCATGACGATATTCACTTTGACAAGCATGCCCAGGTCCGCGCTCTTCTTTATCCCTTCCAGCTGCCTTTCCAGCAGCTTCTCCGCCGCAGGCCTGCCTGTGAGGCGCTTCCCCTCCCAGATGACCGTGCTGTAGATCTTCTCGGATACGGACGGATCGCAGGCGTTCATGGTAACGGTCACGAAACGGACGTTAAGGTCGTACAGCCTTTGTGCGTATTCAGGCAGCATGAGGCCGTTAGTGGATATGCAGAGGGTCAGATCGGGGAATCTCTCCTTCACCAATTCCAGCGTCTTGAAGGTGCTCTCATTGGCCAGGGCATCGCCCGGACCCGCTATCCCTATGACCTGGAGTTCCGGTATTCGCTCCCTGACGTACGCTATCTTGTCTGCGGCCTCCTCCGGAGAGAGGATGTCACTGGTCACTCCCGGCCGGGACTCGTTGCTGCA